>JAPKYY010000441.1 GCA_026394095.1 Acidobacteriota bacterium
AAAGCCGAAGCTGCATTTGGCAGCGATTTATGACTGGGATGGGTTTGGACGTTTGTTTGACCGTGGTGCTGCGACCCATGCGGTTCATGTCTTGAAAAGTGAAGAGACAACCAGGGCAGCAATTGAGTATTGGAAGACGAAGAAGCCTGATTTTCTCTTTGTGCATCTGGACGACGTTGATCATGCCGGGCATGAGTTTGCCTGGGAGAACGCAAAGTATTTCGAGGAGGCTGGCAGGATTGCCGGCTTGGTGGGGAAGTTGGTTGAAGCTGCGGCCGGGGCGCTGGTGATTGTCGTCTCCGATCACGGCGGCACTGGCAAGAAACATGGCAACTCAAATATGAACGACTTGCAGATTCCAGTCATTTTGGCCGGACCGAAGGTGAAGCAGGGGGAAATCAAAGCTCCAGTGAACATTTATGATCTTGCACCAACCATCACCGGCGCCTTCGGAGTAGCTGCAGACCCTTGCTGGATCGGCAAATCTCTGTTGAGCCGATGAAACAGAACTGTCAGTTGTTGTTCATGATGCAGTAATTGACTGGCAGCTACTTTAGGTGGAATGAAGAGAGTTTTGTTGCTGCTTGCGAGCACTGTTGCGCTTTTTGCGCAGTTTGATACGGGTGCTGTTGTGGGAAATGTTTACGACGGGAGCCGGGCACCAGTGGTTGCCGCAGTCGTTACGATTGAGGATGTTCGAAAAGGAATCAAGCTGAACTCCAGGAGCAGCGACGCGGGCACCTTTGAGTTTCTTTCGATTCCGATTGGCCGTTACAAAGCCACGGTGACACAGGCCGGTTTCCGCACACAATCGAGTGCTGAATTTGAAGTCACGATTGGCGCCAAGCAGCGTGTGGATTTCAAGCTTGAGTTGGATACGGTTCAGACCTCTGTGCAGGTTGTCGCCGAGGTAGCGCTTCTGCAAACGGATACTTCAGATCGCGGCCAAACGATTGCGGCGGCACAGATCCGCGAACTGCCGCTGGCTGGACGCGCCTATTCGGAGTTGATTTATCTCAGTGCCGGCATTGTACGTACTCCGAGTTCTGGGATTGGTTCGACGCAGCGCGAGGCGTCTTTCAGCGTGAATGGTCTTCGCAGCACCGCTAACAACTTCCTTCTCGATGGTCTGGACAACAACTATTTCGGCACCTCCAATCAAGGATTCTCCAATCAGGTTGTTCAGCCTCCGCCAGACGCCGTAGCTGAATTCCGGGTGATCACCAACAACACCAGCGCAGAGTTTGGCCGTGCGGGTGGCGCGATTGTAAACGCCAGTTTGCGCAGCGGATCGAATCAGTTTCATGGAGCAGCTTGGGAGTTCTTTCGTAATACGCAGTTGAACGCAGTTGGCTTCTTTAAGCCGACGACGGGCCGTCCGATTCAGAATCAAAACCAATTCGGAGCTTCTCTCGGCGGGCCTGTATTCAAGAACAAGACCTTCTTCTTTATGGACTACGAAGGCTATCGCGAAGTGAATTCTGGCGTTTCGTTTGTAACGTTGCCCAACTCAGCGCAGCGTGGGGGCAATCTGGGTGTGCCGGTACGAAACCCGATCACCGGGGCCCTTTATGCCAATGGTGTCGTCCCGCAAAGCGACATGATTCCTTACGCACGGGCGATCCTGAACTCGCTGCCCGCCAACACGTCCACTGCGGCTGCCAATAACTTTCAATCCTTGCGCCGAGTGACCGACTATCGCGACAAGGGTGACGCCAAGATCGATCATTACTTCTCAGAGAAAGTTCGTGCCTTTGGCCGCTTCAGCAAGAGCCGCTTTGATGTGTTTGATCCAGGTGCATTCCCGGGGCTAGCTGGTGGCAATGGCAACGGCTTTCAATTTGTTCCTCTCACCTCCCTTGCGGGTGGTTTGACCTGGACGGTGAATCAGAATTCGATCCTCGAAGCTCGCCTCGGGTATTCGTCGTCAGAGGCCGGTAAAGATCCTCCTCTGGTAGGCGGCCCGAGCATGCTGGAGCTCTTTGGAATTCCTGGCTTGCCCACCGACAAAAGACTCACCGGTGGGATCACTGCGGAGACACTGGTTGGCTTCACTTCTTTCGGCCGGCAGGGGACTAATCCGCAGTACCAGCATCCGAAGCTCTGGAATCCAAAGCTGAATCTCACTCGTGTTGCCGGTCGTCATACCTTTAAGACAGGCATCGAGTATCAGTGGCTTGGAGTGGAGACGCTCGACGTGAGCCCGATCATTGGCCGCAATACCTATACGGGGCTTTTCTCGGTGCCGGCAGGTTCGGCCGCAACTGCAGCGACACAAGGTTTGTATAGTCTTGCCGACTTTATGTTTGGGGCGCGCAATACCTTTCAGTTGGTCAACGACGGGCTGGTGAATCACCGGCAGCAGTCCTTATTTACCTACGTGCAGGACGACTTCAAGTTGAGTTCCAGGATTACCCTGAACCTGGGTTTGCGCTACGAGTTGGTTACGCCGTTCTACGAGCGGGACAATCTGCTTTCGAATCTGGATCTGAAATCGAACACAATACTGAAGGCCAAGAGCGGATCTATCTATGACCGGGCTCTGGTAAATCTGGACAAGAATAATTTTGGCCCCCGCTTCGGGATCGCCTGGAACGCAATGCCGAAGACAGTAGTGAGAGCCGGTTACGGGTTGGGCTTTAACAGTTTCAATCGCACGGGTACCAGCTACCTCGCCTACAACGGGCCGCGATTTGTCCTGGCAAGCGCTGCGCAGACGCCCGGCACGCCTGGCTTCCTCAATACACAACAGGGTTTCCCGGCAGGCTTCACTTCTCCAGAGCGGTTTGATCCCCGCCGTAGCACCGTTCAACATGCAGACCCGAATATGCCTTGGGCTGCGGTTCATAGCTGGTTCTTCTCGATCCAGCGTGAGTTGCCGATGGGGATTCTGTTGGATGTCGGGTACGTAGGAAATCGCGGGGATAACCTTGCGACCATCAATGATCTGAACCAGGCTCGGCCAAACCGCATTGATGAGAATCTGAATATCGAAGACCGCCGTCCGAATCTTGCCTATAGTTCGATCTCGGGTACGCTTGCCAATGGCTTCTCCCGTTACCACGGCTTGCAGGCCAAAGTAGAGAAGCGCAGCGATGCAGGGTTTTACTTTCTGAACAGCTTTACCTGGGCCAAGGCAATCGACAATTCGAGCCAGGCGTTTGATAGCAGCAACGGCAATGGCACCAGCTTTCAAGACATCTACAACATCGCTGCTGACAAGGGCATCTCGAACTACGACCGCAAGTTCAACAACATTACTAGCGTCGTTTATGAGCTGCCGTTCCTGAAGGGGCGTAAGCTCATCGGCGGTTGGCAGTTCAGCTCGATTTTAAATATGAGGTCTGGCGAGCCATTCAATCTGAGTTATACAGCTGCTGCCCGAGCGCAAGTGGCACCTTTCTTAACTCTGCTTGGCTTCAACGCTTTCAGGCCCAACATCACGGGCGATCCGTTGGCTCCAGAAGGGCAACGGAGTGTCACAAATTACTTGAACCGAAACAACGTCTCGATTCCGGTCTATTATCAACCTTTTGGCAATGCGGGTAGAAACACAGTCCGTGGCTTTGCGTTTTATCAGGCCGATCTGGGCGTGTCCAAGCGCTTTGTCTTGACTGAGCGATTTGGAGTACAGTTCAAGGCTGAGGCCTTTAATGTATTGAATACATCAAACTTCCCGGCACCCAACGCAAACATTTCAAGTCCTGCCTTTGGCACAATCACTTCTGCCTACGATGCGCGCAGGCTTCAGCTTTCGTTGAAGGTGCAGTTCTAATGCGGTTCCTGTTGGCGATGTTGCTTTTTTGCCAGGCAGCGCAGGCTCAGATGCCTGTGATCTTTGTTCATGGAAATGGCGACGATGCGACAAAATGGGTGCCGGTGATCTGGCTCTTTGAGTCCAATGGGTACCCAGCCAGTCGGCTCTTTGCGATTCGGTTGACAGACCCTGCCGCTCGGAGAGAAGACAGCAAGCCAGAGGCGTTTCGATCGTCTACAACCGATCAGGCAAGTGAGGTGAGTGCATTCGTCACCCGGGTTCTTCTTGAGACCAAGGCGAAAAAAGTCGCCCTGGTGGGTAGCAGCCGCGGTGGCATGACCATTCGAAATTTCTTGAAGAATGCCGGCGGTGCCGCTGTAGTTTCGCATGCAGTGCTTTGTGGAACTCCAAATCATGGGGTGATGGCAACAGATACAAATCTCGATATGGAGTTTAATGGCAAAGGACACTTCTTGCGGCAGTTGAATGAGGACTCTGAGCTGGTGGACGGCGTTCAATTTCTAACGATTCGTAGCGACAAAAACGACAAATACGCACAGCCTAATGTCGGCTACGACGGGCCGGAGTTGAAGGGTGCCGAGAATGTTGTGTTGCCAGGGCTCGACCACCGCGAAGTTGCTTTTCATCCGCTGGCGTTTGCGGAAACCTTTCGCTTCCTTACGGGCGATAAGCCGAAGTATTTGAAGCCTCTGGCTGAGGCCACTCCGAAGCTGAGCGGTTTAGTAACGAGCTTCGTGGGGATGGCTCCAACCAACCGCCCTCAAGCTGGAGTGAAGCTGAGTGTTTTTGCCTTGAAGCCAGGAACGTCAGAACGAGAGGGCGACGCTAGATACAGCGTCACTACGAATGAGACGGGGTCGTGGGGGCCATTGGTAGCGCAACCGGATTTGACCTACGAGTTTCGTCTTGAGAAAGACGGCCGCGCGGTGAGCTACTTCATGAGTGGGCTTGCCCGGTCTACTGCGCTGTTGAACTTTCGATTTGTTCCCGGAGGGGCCAAAGGGCTAACGATACATCGACCTCAAGGCTACCTCTCGAAGGGTCGTGACGCTCTGATGATGAATGGCAAGTTGGTGGAAGAACTGGCTGAAGGTGTCCCGACTCGCGACTCGGTAACGGTAATTGCTCAGGGTGGTGTGAAGGTGGAACTGCGTGGGGAGACTGTGTACGCGCGGGCGTCGGGGAGCGACAACGAAGTCAACATTGTAGAGCTGATCTGGGACTAACGCGCTAGCATTAATTTGCAATGCAAATGCTGAGTGTTTTGGGCTCTACGGGCTCTATAGGTGTCAATACGTTGGATGTAGTGAGGCGGTGGAAGGGCCGTTACGGGATTCATTCGCTGGTGGCGGGCGGCAATGTGAAGTTGCTTGCAGAAGAGATTTCTGAGTTTCGCCCAAAATTGGCTGTGGTTGCCGACGAAACCGGTCGAGAACGTCTGGTTGTCGAACTCCGTGCTTTGGGCTTACCCGAGAGCGTATGGCCGCAATTGGAGTTCGGGGCTGAGGCACGGGTAATGGCGGCGACTGCTTCAGAAGTCGAGTTCGTGTTGTCGGCCATTGTAGGGGTTGCCGGGCTTGAGGCGACCTATGAGGCCGTGAAGCTCGGGAAGCGTATTGGCCTTGCCAATAAAGAAGTGCTGGTGTCTGGTGGCGAGCTTGTTATGGCCGCCACCCGCGCTGCAGGCACTGAATTGTTGCCCGTGGATAGTGAGCACAACGGAGCGCACCAGTGTCTCAGGGCGGGGAAGCGCAATGAGGCGGTGAAACTCATCCTTACCGCGTCGGGTGGGCCCTTTCGCAAGACGCCTTATGAAGATTTGAAGACAGTGACTCCAGAGCAGGCGCTGAATCATCCCACCTGGAAGATGGGGCCGCGGATTACTGTGGATTCTTCGACTTTAATGAATAAGGGATTTGAAGTGATCGAGGCCTGCTGGCTTTTTGACTTCAGCGCCGATGAAGTTGAGGTAGTGGTGCATCCGCAAT
>JAPKYY010000374.1 GCA_026394095.1 Acidobacteriota bacterium
GACCGTGGGGACGCCGGCGTCGCGCAGGACTCGTTTGGCTACTTCTTTATCCATTGCGACGGCGCTGCCCATAACTCCGGGGCCGACGTAGGGGAGGTCTGCAAGTTCGAAGAGGCCTTGCATGGTGCCGTCTTCGCCAAAGGTGCCGTGGGTGATAGGGAAGACGACGTCGATTTCAGGGTTTGCACCGGGTTCGGGCTGGATCGCTTTGGGGCTCCATTTGCCTTCTGGAGAAACGAAGTAGCGGAGGACTTCGTAGCGATCGGGATTGAGTTTGGCGATGATGGATTCGGCAGAGCGGAGGCTGACTTCGTGCTCGCCGGAGCGGCCACCGTAGACAACGGCAACATTCAACTTGGACATTACTGTAGGATCCTTTTGCCCATGGCTGAGGCGATCAGTTCGACAGCGAGGAGGGCAGTTCTGTTTGCTGTGTCGAGGATGGGGTTGACCTCGACGACTTCGATGGAGCGGAGGAGGTTTGAGTCGCTCAAGACCTCCATGGCGAGGTGGGCTTCGCGATAGGTGAGGCCGCCACGAACGGGAGTGCCGACGCCGGGGGCGTCGTCGGGATCGATGCTGTCCATGTCGAAGGAGAGATGGAGGCCTTCGGTGCCTTTGCTCGCAGCTTCGATGGCGCGGGCCATTACGGTGCGCATGCCGAGTTCGTCGATGTCGCGCATGGTGAAGGCATTGACGCCACTGGTGGTGACGTTGGTGCTCTCTTCGTCGTCGACATCGCGGATGCCGATGAGGACGGCGTTTTCGGCTTTGACTTTGGGGGAGAAGCCGCCGATGTGGGTGAGTTCTCGCGGGCCCATGCCGAGGGTGGAAGCCAGCGGCATGCCGTGGACGTTGCCAGAAGGGCTGGTGGCCGGGGTGTTCATGTCGGCGTGGGCATCGATCCAGATTACGCCGAGTTTCTTTTTGCTTTTGCGATAGTGCTTCGACATGCCGGCAATGGTGCCGGCAGCGATGGAGTGATCACCACCGAGGACGATGGGGAATTTGCCGTCGCCGGCGGCCTTCTCGACCATACGGGCGAGGCGGACGCAACTGGTGGCAATCTCGCTGAGGAAGCGGGCAGAAGAGGGCTTGGGGTGGATGGCTTCCGGCTGGACCACATCGATGTTGCCAAGGTCTTCTACGTCGTAGCCGAGAGCGCCGAGGCGGGAGTGGAGACCTGCGGCCCGAACGGCAGAGGGGCCCATGTCAACTCCGCGACGGCCGGCGCCAAGATCCATCGGTGCGCCGATTACGGCTAGTTTCTGAACACGCATCAGGGGCGGGTCCTGTAGAGCATACGCGGGTAAGCGATGGCTTCACGCAGGTGGTCGAGGCCACACATCCAACTGACGGTGCGCTCGATGCCCATGCCGAAGCCGGCGTGGGGGACGCTGCCGAACTTGCGGAGGTCGAGATACCAGTCGAAGGCTTCCTGTGGGAGATTGTGCTCTTCGAGACGCTTGAGGAGGAGGTTCAAGTCGTGGATGCGCTGGCCGCCGCCGATGATTTCGCCGTAGCCTTCGGGGGCGATCACGTCGACGCCCAGAGCTAGCTCGGGACGCAGTTCGTCGGGTTGGAAGTAGAAGGCTTTGATCTCGCTCGGGTACTTGTCGACGAGGACGGGACGGTCGAGTTCTTCGGTGAGGAGGGTTTCGTCAGTGTTGCCGAAGTCTGCGCCCCACTGGATTTCGCTGCCTTTGGCCTGGAGGACTTTAACGGCATCGTCGTAGCTCATGCGCGGGAAGGGGCCCTTGATGCTTTCGAGCTTTGTGACGTCGCGCTCGAGGATCTTGAGTTCTTCCTGGCGGCGTGAGAGGACACGCTCGACGATCGAACAGACGAGGCCTTCGGCGAGGACTTTTACGTCGTCGAGGGTGGCGTAGGCCATTTCGGGTTCGACCATCCAGAATTCGGTGAGGTGGCGGCGGGTCTTGGATTTTTCGGCTCGGAAGGTGGGGCCGAAGCAATAGACTTTGCCGAAGGCCATGGCGTTGGCTTCGTTGTAGAGCTGGCCGCTCTGGGTTAGGTAAACCTTCTCGTCTTCGAAGTAGTCGACTTCAAAAAGGGTGGAGGTGCCTTCGCAGGCGGCGGGGGTGAAGATGGGGGTGTCGACGAGGAGGAAGCCGTTGTTGTCGAAGAAGTCGCGGACGGCGCTGATGACTTCGTGACGGATGCGGGCAATGGCGAACTGGCGCTTGGAGCGCAGCCAGAGGTGGCGACGGTCCATTAGGAAGTCGATGCCGTGATCTTTGGGGGTGATCGGGTA
>JAPKYY010000804.1 GCA_026394095.1 Acidobacteriota bacterium
GGTGACCGCAACGGCTGGCGTTGGAGTGGGCAAGGCGAAGCTGGCGCTGGCGGCCACGGCCGATAGTGTTTGGGTGTTGAGCGACGAGAAGGGGACACTCTCACGTGTTGACCCTGCGGACAATAGCGTGGTGAGTGAATTGCGACTGGGCCCGAGTTGCAACATGGTGCAATTTGAACAGGATGCGCTGTGGGTGAGTTGCCCGGCTGAGAATCGCCTGCTGCGGATTGATGCGAAGGCGAACCTGGTGGACAAGCGAATTGAGGTTGCCACGGAGCCCGTTTCTTTCGCGTTTGGTGAGGGGCATTTCTGGGTGCTGGGGAACAAAGAAGGCAAGGTTTCAAAGGTCGACCCGAAGACGTTCAAGGTTGTCGCAACGGTTGAGACCGGTGTGCCAATGGGCAACGGGAGTGTGGCTTTTGGAGATGGCTTTGTGTGGGTGAGTGCGACGGGCTATCCGCTGACCAAGATCGATGCCAAGACAGACAAAGTAGTGCAGCAATTTGCTGGCGAGGGTGGCGGGCTGGTGCGATTTGTGAGTGGGTCGGTGTGGCTGATGCATTCCGGCAAGCCGGCAGTTTCGCGATTTGACCCCAAGCGTATCGCTGCTACTTTGCCGGACTAGCTTGATGGTTGGTATGCTCGTCAATCATGACGAGATGGCTAGTTTCTTTACTCACATTTGCAAGTCTGGTGTTGGGCGCTGACGGGC
This sequence comes from Acidobacteriota bacterium, assembly GCA_026394095.1. GTDB lineage: Bacteria > Acidobacteriota > Terriglobia > Bryobacterales > Bryobacteraceae > Bryobacter. The sequence continues at coordinate 713 of JAPKYY010000804.1, forward strand.
TGGACCCGAAGCTTTGGCAGGAGCTGAAGTGGAGAATGATCGGGCCGTTCCGGGCCGGGCGGACGGTTGGGGCAGTGGGTGTTCCTTCACATCCGAATACTTTTTTCATCGGAGTCAATCACGGCGGGGTGTGGAAGACCACCGATGCCGGGCGCACGTGGAAGCCGATTTTTGATCAGGCGCCGACGGGTTCTGTCGGGGATATCGCGGTTTTTGAAAACGACCCGAATATCATCTATGTGGGCAGTGGCGAGGGCTTGCAGCGGCCGGATCTGAGTGTAGGGGACGGGATCTACAAGACTACCGATGGTGGCAAGACGTGGCGCAATATGGGCTTGCGTGATGCGCAGCAGATTGGCCGGGTGATTGTTGATTACAAGGACCCGAAGCGTGTGTTTGTCGCCGCTATGGGGCATCCTTATGGGCCGAATGAGGAGCGGGGGATTTACCGGACTCTTGATGGTGGAGAGACCTGGAAGCGAGTGCTCTACATCGACGCCGATACGGGGGCAACGCAGATTGAGTTTGATTCCAAGGACGCAAATATTCTCTATGCGACGATGTGGGCCGGCAGACAGGGGCCCTGGGAGAACGGTGCCTGGCAAGGGCCCGGGAGTGGCTTGTACAAGAGCACTGATGGCGGGGAGACCTGGAAGCCGCTGACCAAAGGGTTGCCGACCTTTGCGCAGGGTCTTGGGCGGATCGGCTTTGATGTGGCGCCACGTCAACCGAATGTTATTTATGCCGTTGTGGACGCGAATGCTCAATTCGGTGGCATCTACCGGAGTGAGGATGCAGGGGAGAGCTGGAAGCAGGTGAGCCGCGACGGGCGGACGTGGGGGCGTGGATCAGACTTCGCCGAGATTCGCGTGCACCCGAAGGATCATGAGACGGTGTTTGTGGCCAACACGGCGAGCTATGTGTCGCGCGATGGGGGAAAAACGTTTACGGCATTCAAGGGTGCGCCAGGCGGGGATGACTATCACCGGATCTGGATCGATTGGGACAAGCCCGAGGTGATGCTATTTGCGACCGATCAGGGTGCATCGATTACGGTGAATGGCGGAGAGAGCTGGAGCAGTTGGTACAACCAGCCGACGGCGCAGTTCTATCACGTGACAACGGATAACCGCTTCCCTTACTGGGTTTATGGCGGGCAGCAGGAGAGCGGCAGTGCAGGTGTTGCGAGCAGGAGCGATTATGGTGCGATTACGGCGCGCGACTGGCAATCGGTGGGCATTGACGAGTATGGCTACGTTGCTGTTGATCCTTTGAACTCAGACATTCTTTATGGTGGCAAGATGAATCGCTTTGACCGCCGGACGGGGCAGTCACAGAGCATTGCGCCGGATGCGGTGCGTAGCGGGAGATATCGCTTTCTGCGGACGGCGCCGGCTGTGTTTTCGATGGTGGACAAGAAGACGCTTTTTTATGCGGGGAATGTTCTGTTTAAGACGCTCGATGGCGGGCAGAACTGGCAAGTGATCAGCCCGGATTTGAGCCGTGAGAAAACCGAAGTGCCGGCCAGTATCGGGGTCTACCGCAATGCGGAGATGGAAAAGATGGCGCGACGCGGGGTGATCTACACGGTGGCACCGTCGTTTCAGGACTTGCTGACGATCTGGGCTGGCACGGATGATGGCTTGATCCATTTGACCCGCGATGGTGGCAAGACGTGGAAGAATGTGACTCCGCCCGAGCTGACTAGCTGGAGCAAAGTGTCGCTGATGGAAGCTTCGCACTTTGACAACATGAGCGCCTATGCCGCTGTGAACCGGTTTCGACTGGATGATCTTAAGCCTCATATTTTCAAGACACACGATGGCGGCAAGACGTGGAAGCGGATTGTGTCGGGGATCCCTGAGAACGAAGTGGTGAATGCAGTGCGGGAAGACCCAAAGCGGAAGGGTTTGCTGTATGCGGCGACGGAACGTGCTGTTTATTTTTCACTCAATGATGGAGAGCGCTGGGAAGCGTTGCGCATGAATATGCCGTCGACTTCGATTCGCGACATTGTCGTGCATGAGGATGATCTTGTGGCTGGCACACATGGGCGGGGATTCTGGATTCTCGACAATGTGACGCCACTGCGCCAGATGGCGGCTAAGGCAGTGGTTGAGACGACGCTGTTTGAACCGGCGTTGGCTTATCGTATGCGGCGGAGTTTGAACAGCGATACACCGCTGCCGCCAGAGGAGCCGATGGGGCAGAATCCTGCAGAAGGGGCGGCGATTGATTACACGCTGGCTCAGGATGCGCAGGGGCCAGTGACGATTGAGATCGTCGATTCGTTGGGCAAAGTCGTCAGGAAGTATTCGAGCGACGATGCGCCTGAGGTGATTCGCGAGGAGGCTCTTCCCTACCCCAGCTATTGGTTCCGTCCGGCTCGCAAGGTGTCGACAACGGCAGGCATGCATCGCTGGATGTGGGATTTACGACATACAGCGCCTGAGGGCTTTCCGAAGAGTTTCCCGATCTCGGCTATCTACCGTGATACGCCGGCCGGGCCTCATGGACCGCTGGCTTTGCCAGGGGTTTATCAGGTGAAGCTGACTGTGGATGGCAAGACGCTTATGCAGAAATTGACCGTGAAGATGGATCCGCGGGTGAAGACGCCGCAGTTGGGGATTGCGAAAATGCATTCGCTTTCGATGGATTGTCTTAGCAAAATCGAGAAGATCCGGGAGACACAGCAGCAGATCCGGGCTCTTCGGCTAAAGTTCGAAGAGGCTATGGGTAAGGCAAAGGGTGCTGAGGTGGATGTCTACCGGCAGCTTATTTTGCGCACACGGAATCTGGAAGGTGCAGGGCGTGGAAGCAAGAGCTACGGGAGCCTCGCCTCAGAGTATCTGGGCTTGATGACCCAGGTGGATCAAGCTGATGCGATGCCAACAACGCAGCAACTGGCTGGCCTTGTAGAACTGGGCAAAACGCAGCTTGACCTCGATGCGGCCTGGGCCGATTTGCAAAAGGTTAAACCTTGAGGAAGAGCTGACGGCGATACATCCAGTAGAGGAGCCACCATTCGAGGGCTAGTATGATCGGGCCGATCGCAAGAATTGGCCCGAAGTGGATGCGGATGGAATCGGCGATGGGGCCTTCAAGGAC
>JAPKYY010000113.1 GCA_026394095.1 Acidobacteriota bacterium
GTTCACTTTCAAAAAGAGTTTCCACTACCGCAGAACAGTTGAGCGGGACAAAGTTTCCGCGCCGGGCCGGGCTCATTTGAAAGAGCGCGCGGGCCACCAGTTCTTTGCCTGTCCCGGTCTCACCGGTAACCAGAATGCTGCGGAAGTGTGGTGCAACGCGCCGGATCTTGGAGAAGAGATCTCCCATCGCCGTGCTGTTGCCGATCATGCCCTCAAATTCGGAACTGGCCGCGAGAGTGGCTTCAATCTGCTGTGTCTTTCGGGCGGCTTCGTGCTTTTCAATAAGCGTGCCAATCTTCTGTCGCAATACGGCGGGGCTTACCGGCTTGTTGATGTAGTCGGCCGCACCCTTCTGAATCGCCTCAACCGCACTCTCGGTCGTGTAATGAGCAGTGACAAGGACGACATCGATAGATGGGTCAAACTCCATTACGCGCTCAAGCAACTCCATGCCGCTGATTCCTGGCATCATCAAATCCGTCACAACGATTTGAGGATGTTCGTTCAGGATATGGTCCAGCGCCACTTCGGGATTCTCAAAGCAGGAGACCTTGAGGTTGTCTGCACTGAGTACCGTCGACAGCAGCTCGAGACTGGCCGGGTTATCGTCGATCAGCGTCATGGTGATTGGCGTCATGATCTAAAGCTTACTCGCCCTTGAGTTGTCGGTCTACTGCTGCCAGCAATTGTCGAAACTGAACCGGCTTGGTGAGATAGTCGCGAAATCCTGCCTGCCTGCCTCTTTGGCTGTCTCCCTGCATTGCGTAAGCCGTAACGGCGATCAGCGGAATCCGGCACAAATCTGGATCTGCAAGAACTCTTTCGAGGACGGCATAACCGTCGAGACCAGGCATCTGGATGTCCATCAATACGAGGTCTGGACGCCACTCTCGCATAACAGTCAGGGATGAGGCACCGTCTTCGGCCTCGCGGATTTCATGCCCTGCGTGTTCCAGCGCAGTGCGCAAGAGCTCGCGGTTGCTTGGCTTGTCGTCGACGATGAGCAGTCGTGCCATCTTAGTTTGCTTTCGGTGCCAGACGCCGCACCATCGCCAGAAGTTTATCTTTGGCCACCGGCTTGGTCAAATATTCAACCGCTCCCATTTTGAGGACGGAATCGTCTGCCATTACCGATACAACCGCGACTGGAATCTCGCGCGTCTCGCGAAGACCTTTCAGTGAGCGCAGGGCCTCAAGGCCGCTTTCGCCAGGCAACAGCAGATCGAGCAGAACCAGATCAGGCCGGATCTCAAGAGCCTTGACGAGCGTCTCGCGAATCGAATCGACGAAGACGAGTTCATAGCTGTTGACTTCGAGATATTCCCGAAGCAATTCTCTTGCGGCCGAGTCGTCTTCGAGGGCGAGTACGATTGGCCGGTCACGGCGGGGAGAGGATGGATCCGTAGCGGTGGTGGGCAGTGTAAAGCTGAATTTACTCCCATTGCCCAGCTCACTCTCAACCCAGATCTTGCCACCCATCTGCTCAAGCAGGCGACGGCAGATGGCGAGTCCCAAGCCTGTTCCCTCTCGAACACCTTTGGTGGTCGCTGCTACCTGGTAAAAGACGTCGAAAATGGATTCATGGTGTTCAGGCGGAACGCCAATGCCGGTGTCGGTAACCCGGATCACCACCATGTGATCCTGTTCGCTGGCTTCAACCAGAACAGAGCCGCCGGCCGGAGTGAATTTAATTGCGTTGCTCAAAAGATTCAATAGCAACTGGTGCACCCGCACACGGTCTGCCCATGCTTCAAGACCACTGGCAACGTTGCATTTGAGCGAAAGCCCTTTTGCTTCGGCCTGCGGGAGGACACTGGCCACCGTCTCATCGATGAGGGATTGCAGGGCGATAACTTCCAGATGAAACTCAAGGCGTCCAGCCTCAATCTTGCTGAGATCAAGAATGTCGTTGATCAGCGTTAGCAGATGCTGCGAGTCTTTTTGGATGTGCCGGATGAAGCGGGTCTGCTTTTCGTTGAGGGGGCCCTCCATGCCTTCGGCCAGCAATTCGGAGAAGCCGATGATGGTGTGAAGAGGGGAGCGCAGTTCGTGGCTCATGCTGGCCAGAAATTCGCTCTTGGCCCGGGAGGCGGTTTCGGCGCGGGTGCGTTCTTCTTCGAGCCGCTCCTCGAAGCGGCGGCGCTCGGTAATGTCCCTCAGCACCACAAGCTGGGCTGAGCGGCCCTGATACTGCATGGGATGGCGTCTGGCCTCTACTTCGATCTCCTCACCGTTCTTTCGCACGTGGCGGCGCGGGCCATCTTCTACTTCCATCGGCCCGCTTCTCCCCGCAGAGCGCAGATCCTGGATGGTTATGGTGAGAAACTCCTCGCGGGTGTAGCCATAGGTGAGGATGGCTTGCGAGTTGACGTCAAGAAATTGAAGCGTTTCCTGGTCATAGACGCAGCAGGCGACAGGCGTCAATTCGAAAAGCTGGCGTGTTTGCTCTGCTGTATCACGTAGCGCTTCGGCCATGGCTTCGGCCTCACTGACATCGCGGATTACGGCGACGACATGGTGCTTGCCTTCCACCTCAACCGGGCTGATGCTGATCTGTACCGGAATTTCTACGCCATCTTTGCGCAGTGCCCGCAGTCTCATGGATTTGCCCATGGGCCTCATGCTGGGCGCGGCGGCGAAGGCGGCTCGATGGATGTGATGTCCGCTGCGTTGTTTCATCGGGACAAGATCTTCCACTTGCATGGAAAGTAGCTCTGCACGGCTGAATCCGAGGATCCTTTCGCAGCTCGGATTGGCCAGAACAATTCTTCCCGAGGCATCGATTTCCATCACTCCATCGGGAGCAGCATCCAGCAGGTATTCGAATCGGTGGTCCATCATCTACCCCGTTATCTTCCCACTGCCAGAACGTCCCGTCTTTCCCAAGCGCCACTGAAGTATTGGGCCGCCATCATTCCCAGGCTCATGCCCACAAGCATGCTGCCCTGAGAGAACCAGGCAATGCGCGGGTCTGCCATTGGCAGCAAAGTCATTGGCATATGTGCGAGGCCCATCCCGATTTGCATCCCAATCCCATCACACAGAAGCGTAGACCAGCCTCTGCCTTCACTCCGGGCCTCTCTGAGGCATCGGGCTTCGCGCCAGATTGGTGGCAGCGAAAAAGCCCACATACCCAGGCTCATCAAGGCGTAGTGATCGATGTTGAAAGCATGGTGGCAAGTGGACCCAAACCAGAGCGAAGGAAGCAGCATCCCCAGGCCCCCCCAGCCGGTCATCGCCAGGTACATGTCCAGATGCGCTCCCCAGCGCAATCTGGTGAAGGCGAAGACGCCGATGATCAACGTAACGCCAAGGCCACCGGTGATTCCCAGCGGCCAGGGGGAAAGCTTCGCCAGCAAAGCGACCTGTGCGAGACAGCTCAAAGTGATCAGGTACGGATTCACGATAAACTCTCCGCCGGATTCGCCTTGGCTGGAGCTTCCCAATCCATGAGCCGCATGGAATCAAGGATTACTGTGAGGCTTGAGGCAAGCATCAACAGAGCGGCTGCAACCGGATGCAGCCAACCGAAGGCGGCGAGGCTGATGCCCACCGCGTTGTAGGCGAGTGAGAAGCCGATGTTGCGCCGGATGGTGCGGCGGGCCGCGCGGGCAATGGCAATTGCTTCCGGCAAAGCGCGCCAGTTCTGATGCAGCATCACAAATCCACTGACGTCCCGCACCAGCTCAACGCTTGTCGAAAGTGTAAGGCTGGTTTCACTCCAGGCCATTGCGGCGATATCGTTTAAGCCGTCGCCGACAAAAAGAACTTTGCTGCCGCCCTTTTGCAGAACTTCGATTGCGGTGTGTTTGTCGATCGGAGACTGCCTGACGAACTGTTCTCCAATGGGGATTGCCGAGGCACGCTCGGAACCATCGCCGGTAGAGAGCATCACCTTCAGACCAGCCCGTTCGAGGTCGAGAACTGCTTCCGGCACACTGCCCTCACAGATTTCTTTCAGCGTGATCTCAGCGGCAAGCTCGCCATCGACGCGCAGCTCCAGTTCGCGGCTTTCTTGTTTTGCACCAGCAAAGAGCAGGCGCCCATCCGCGAAACGGGCTTCGATGCCGACACCAGCCAGTAATCGGATGCTTTCCAGCGACGTTGACGCCTCTATCGGTTTGCCTTCCCAGAGGCTTCGCAGGGCAGTTGCGATGGGATGGTGGCTGGCCGATTCGGCTTCACGCAACAGGTATCTCAGTTCGTTCTCCCGGGATTTCCAGGCTGGAGAAACTTGCCAGCTGGCTTCATACTCTTCAGGCAAGGTAAGTGTTCCCGTCTTGTCGAAAACAACGGTATCAATTTCGGAAAGCTTCTCGATCGCTTCGCCCGAGCGCGCCAGAATACCGAGTTCTCTCAAGCGTGAGATCGCCGACCAAACTGCCAGAGGTGTAGCAAAACCCAGAGCGCAAGGACAGGCAATTACCAATACCGATAAGGAGCAAAAGAGTGCCGTCGCCCAATCTCCATTCCTGGAATGCACCAGGAGCGTGATCAGGCTGACCAGGATGACTACAGGCCCGAACCAGCGCAGCACTGCCATTGCCAGGCGTTGTTCACGGCCAGGCACGGCAAGACCTGCGGCTACCAGATCTCGAATCTGATCGAGCTCAGCTTCGCCGCCAGCTTCGGTTGCTTCGCAGTCAATTGAGGCATCGATCAGATAGGCACCTGCTCCAACGCTGTCTCCCACCCCACGGCTGCGGGCAAAACTCTCTCCCGTCAGCGTAGCTTCGTGGAAGTAAGCGTTGCCGGCAATAATCTTTGCGTCTACCGGTACTGCCTCACCAGGCAAGACACGGAAGCGGTCGCCGGCCTGAACATCGGCGGCAGTGACTCGTTCGCCATTGAGCCTGCGCACCATCCGTTGATCGGGTGCCCAATCGCCGAGTGATCGCAGAACTCTGGCCTTGCCATAGGCTCCTACTTGCCGTCCCAGTGAATAGATCACCAGCAGCATGGATGCCACGTCGGCATAAGTTCCACCTGCCTGGGTTTGAAGTGAAACTATGGACGCGCCGAGACTTCCGGCAATGCCCAGCAGAAAAAGAAGTTCAATGCCCAGGCGTCTGAGTTTGAATGCCTGCCAAACGGCTTCGACAAACTCTTTGGCCAACAATCCGAATACGGCAACCGCTACGCAAAGAATCGAAAGCTCAAGAGAGAATCTTTCCTGAGTGGTGACTTCTGAGCCATTGACTGCCAGGCCCATCACCATCGCATTCATGGCAAGAAAGGCACCTGCGCCAATCCGCCACCAGACCGATGCCGGGGCTTCATCACCGCAATCGCAATCGATTCTTTGCTTCATGGTTGGTTACTTCTTCTCAGCGAATTCTGTGAGTGTTGCTGCAGTCCAGGCGCCGTTGGCACCCACTTCTTTGCGGACCGCTTCGACGACAGCTTTCGCTACCGGGCCTGACTTGTTGCCGAAAGAACTTCGGATGTAGGTCAGCACAGCAGCAATTTCTTCGTCGTTGTAGTTGTCTTTCCAGGCCGGCATCTGGGAGTTGTAGGTTTGGCCCTTTACCACCAGTTCGCCATTGACGCCGTTGACGAGAATGGCAGTCAGCCGGCGAACGTCGCCGTTGACATATTCAGAATCGGCCAGTGGCGGGAATTGTCCTGCAAGCCCCTTACCGTCGGCCTGATGACACTGGGTGCAGGCGTTGTAAACTTCTGCACCCAGCACCATTGGGTTTTGCGGTGCACTTGGGCCTGCCGCACCTGGGCCGGCTGCTCGCTCTGCCAGGCCAGTGCCAGTCCAGTCGCCAGCGTAGGTGCCCATGTAATAGCCGCCCCACATTGTGAATAGAAAGCAAATGATCAGGAAGAGCACGGGGGTCGGGCGGATGCCGTCCCGTGGTTCGCTCATCTCACGCATGGCTGCAGTGTGCATTTCCATGATGCGGTCTTCCATCTCTGGAGCCCGCTTGAATTCCGGTTTCGCTTGATCCGAGTTCATTGTGCAGCCTCCGGGAGTGGAAAGGTCTTGTTCAGTCCCCGCAGATATTCAATGAGGGCTTTCCCTCTTTCATTGGGCACCAGCTGGGTGATTCCATTTTGCTGTAGTGGCTCTGGAATCTTGATGACATCGGCTGGGAATGCTCCAGCCGGTAAAGCGTCGCCATTCTTCATTTCGGTGAACAGATAATTGAATCTCGGCATGGTGGAACCAGGCGAGGTGATCTGCGGATTATAGAGGTGCAACGCATGCCAGACGGCTGAGGGCTGTCTCGATCCGATGCTGGCGAGGTCAGGACCTGTGCGCTGCGTTCCCAGTTGGTGAGGCTTCTCAAAGATATAGTCGCGAGGAACGCTGCGGCGGGTGCCCCAGTTTCGGCGGATGTCCGCCCCGTAGCCCTTCATTCGGATCTGTTGGGTGTGGCAATAGATGCAGCCCTGATCAATGTAAACAGCTCTTCCTTTGAGTTGTTCCCCGAAATAGGGGACAGGGTATTGTGTGCCATCTGCTTTCTTGACCGGTTGCAGTTCACGGAACTGCCAGTTGGGCACGATCACCAGGCCGGTAACCGAGGCGGCTATGGTGAGGAAGACGCCCAGAGCGAGTCCAATATTTCTACTTGTCATTTTGCTTGAGCTCCTTCTCCTTTTCGAGCAGCAGATTGTAGTCGCGCTCGGTGTTGAGCAACGTTGGTGTGACGAAGCGTAGTTTGTGCGGCTGTACGATGCGTATGAAGTTA
>JAPKYY010000295.1 GCA_026394095.1 Acidobacteriota bacterium
ATTGGAGGCAACCGGAGAACCCGGCCGTTCTTTCTGAATTTTCTCTATTGAATCGCGGGCACAGTTGCGAACACGCTGGCGATTGAATTCCAGCCATACATCCCATTTGGGGTCTTCGGGCTTTTGTGGGGCGTCGATCCCGAGCCCCATCTGACGCCAGGCATTGAGAGTTGCTGGCGAATAGTCTGGATTGCTACGCCAACAATCGCCATCCGTCCATATGCCTGAGAGTTGCACGTAGTCGGGGCGCACCTTGTGAAGAACGAGTTCGCTCACTGCTTTATGTTCATCGGCTTGGATTCCCAAAAAGTTGTTGGCAGGCCCTTGAGCCGCAAACAGCGGCAAGGCACTGGCGATTAACGAACGCCTGGAAATCTTTGGCATCTCACCCAAACTACAACACTTTATGAAAGAATCGTCCCTTGCCTATGAAGAACCGCCATTGGGTCCTAGTCCTCCTCTTTTTCCTTTCGATGATTACCTATATCGACCGGGTCTGCATTTCGGTCGCAGGGCCGCTGATGCAGCAGGAACTGGGGCTTACGCCTACGATGTGGGGCTGGGTGGTGGGAGCATTTACAATCTCTTACGCCCTGTTTGAGATTCCTACCGGAGCAATGGGAGACCGTTACGGGTCTCGCAGTACCTTGAGCCGAATCGTGCTGTGGTGGAGCTTCTTTACAGCAGCAACAGGCGCAGTGTCAAACTTCTTCGTGTTGCTGACAACGCGGTTTCTGTTCGGTATTGGCGAGGCCGGGGCTTATCCGAATGCTTCTTCCACGATTTCGCGATGGTTCCCGAAAGCACAGCGGGCAAGAGCATCGAGCGTGGTTTGGGGCGCTAGCCGGCTGGGTGGTGCGATCAGTCCTTTTCTTGTGATTCCAATACAGGTTGCCTATGGATGGCGAATGTCGTTTTACATCTTTGGCTGCCTTGGCGTGGTGTGGGTTGCAATTTGGTATTTCTGGTTCCGCGATACACCTGCCGAAAAGGCTGGGACTTCAAAAGAAGAAATCGCCGAGATGGCTGGCGACTCCGATCAAGCCGATACGGGGCACCACAAGCTGCCCTGGGCCGTTGCTCTGCGCAACAGGAATTACTGGACGATTTTGCTGATGTACCACACCTATTGCTGGGGGAGCTATTTTTATCTGTCCTGGCTGCATACCTTCCTCGTAAAAGGACGCGGGATGAGCCAGGACCAGATGAAGTCCTTGTCGGCTCTGCCCTTTTTGGTGGGATTCTGCGGCAATATCTTTGGCGGCTTCATGAGTGACTACCTGAGCAAGCGCTACGGCCTGAAGATCGGGCGGCGGACGGTTGGATCTGCCGGGCTCGCACTCAGCGGCGTTTGCATGTTGTGGACTTCATATACTGCGGATCCGGTTTGGTCGATCATTCTGCTTGCACTGGGTTATGGTGCGATGGATTGCATGTTGCCGGTTTCCTGGGCGGTTTGCCTTGATGTTGGCAAGCGGTATGCAGGGGCATTGTCAGGTTCGATGAATATGGCGGGGCAG
>JAPKYY010000581.1 GCA_026394095.1 Acidobacteriota bacterium
GGGCAGCGGGCTTGAGGCGGCTCAGCCCGAATGTTGTCGCCCCGAGGGCAGCGACAGCTACGATACCGAGAACCACCCGGCGGATCAGCTTCTTACGACCTATACCTTCGCGCTTGATGTCCATGATTCTTGAATGTAGCAGATGCACGTGTTGCGCCAAGGTACGTGAATTGACTGAAATCGTTTGGATTGTTTGGGATAGGGATTGGATTGAGTTCCGGTGGACGGAATCATAGTGTCCGGTATTGGGACAGCGGTGCCGCCAGCGAACACGTAGAATAACGAATGAGATGCAGCCACTGACCCAGTTGAGCGAAGAGGAGCAAATGTTCCGGGATGTCGTGCGACGTTTTGCACGACAAGAGATTGCTCCGCTGGTTCGAAAGATGGATGAAGAAGGCAAGCTCGATCCAGCGTTGCTACGGAAGATCTTTGCTCAGGGCTTTATGGGAATTGATGTGCCTGAAGAATATGGTGGGCAGGGCGGGAGTTTTTTCCAGAGCATATTGATGATTGAGGAGCTGGCTGCGGTGGACCCGGCGGTGAGTGTTTGTGTGGATGTGCAGAACACGCTGGTCAATAACGCAGTGCGGATATGGGGATCGCCTGAGCAGTGCGAGAAGTACCTGGGGCGACTGGCAGGCGAGATGGTAGGAAGTTATGCATTGAGTGAGGCTGGGGCCGGCAGTGATGCGTTTGCTCTCGCGACCAGTGCGCGTAAAGTGGACGGCGGTTGGGTGCTTGACGGCCAGAAGCTGTGGATTACGAATGCGGCCGAGGCTGGCTTGTTTCTTGTCTTTGCGACTGTTGATCTGAGTCTCGGATATAAAGGGATCACTTGTTTTCTGGTGGATCGCGAAACCGAAGGGCTGACGGTTGGCAAGAAGGAAGACAAGCTGGGGATTCGGGCTTCCTCTACCTGCGAGGTAGTACTGAACCGGGTTTGGGTTGGTGATGATGCTGTACTCGGTGAGGTGGGCAAGGGTTATAAGGTTGCGATTGAGACGCTGAACGAGGGCAGGATTGGGATTGGTGCTCAGATGCTGGGTTTGGCGCAGGGGGCGCTTGATCATGCGGTTGGATATGCCAAGCAGCGGAAACAGTTTGGCAAAGCGATTGGGGATTTTCAAGGTGTGCAGTTTATGCTGGCTGAATGTGCGGTGGAGATCGAGGCAGCGCGGTTGCTGGTTTACAACGCAGCACGGTTGCGCGATGCGGGGGAGGAATTTGTTCAGCAGGCGGCGATGGCAAAGTATTATGCTTCGATCATTGCCGAGAATGTAGCCAGCCGGGCGATTGAGGTTTTTGGTGGGGTTGGCTTCACCAAAGAGTACCCGGTGGAAAAGCTCTATCGTGATGCCAAGATCGGGCGGATCTATGAGGGCACCAGTAATATGCAACGAGTCGTAATCGCCAAACATCTGTTGAGGTAAGACGAAATGAAAATACTAGCTTTGAGTTTTGCGGTGGCCTTTGGGCTCAGCGCTGCTGTGAATCTGAAGGATCCAGCACCGGCTGAGATCGAAGGAATCATCAAGAAGTTTGCCGCCAAGGAGAGCGAGTTCTCGAGGGCACGGCAAAACTATATTTACCGCCAGGTGACGAAGATGAACGAGATGGATGCGTCTCGCAAACGGGTAATCGGCAAGTATGAGACAACCAGCGACTGGGTTTTCATCGAAGGCAAGCGGACGGAGCGGGTGGTTTATGCCCCGCCGCAGAGCCTGCAGAACCTGCTGCTTGAGCCTGAAGACCTGCAGGACATGAGAGACACGCTGCCATTTGTGCTGACCTCGGAGGAGCTCGATTCCTATTACGTCCGTTATCTTGGCCATGAGTTGGTGGATGAGGTGCCCTGCTATTTATTTGCGATCAAGCCGAAGAAGATCGAACCGGGAAAGCGGTATTTTTCAGGAACGGCCTGGGTAGACGATCAGGAATTGCAGATCGTGAAGACCTACGGGCGTCCGATGGGAAAGAAACGCAATGCCGGTAGCCAATATCCGAAGTTTGAGACCTACCGGGAACAGGTGGATGGCAAGTACTGGTTCCCAACCTATACGGTCTCAACAGACACCTTAGTTTTCGATAACAGTATCGTTCCGATCAAAATGACGATAAAGTATCAGGACTACAAGCGTTTTGGTGCAGAGTCGGACATCAAGTTCGGCGATGTGGAAGAGGCCCCCAAGCCGAAGCCAACCAAGCCATAACGCGATTGAAAGGAATCAGTCCCATGTCCATGTTGGATGAATTCAAAACATTTGCCATATCCGGAAATGTTCTCGATCTTGCCGTCGGCGTCGTTATCGGTGGTGCTTTTGGCAAGATAACCAATTCTCTGGTGAGCGACCTGATTATGCCGCCCATCAGTCTGATTACCTCGAAGATTGCGTTTAAGGATCTTCTGGTGAACTTGAGCGATAAGGAAGTCAAATCGCTCGATGAAGCCCAGAAGGCAGGCATTCCGGTGCTGGCCTACGGCAACTTCATCCAGACCACCATTGAGTTTCTAATCATCGCTTTCACCATTTTTTTGGTGGTGAAGCAGATCAACCGGCTACGCGGCAAAGCAATTGCTGAAGCCGGCAAATAGAATCCACTTTAATTAAACTGAAACACTATCGGGCGTACCCCTTACGCCCGATATATTATTTTTGGTATGATTCCATGGTGATAACGCGTCCGGCAGTAACCGTACTCGTAGTCTGTCTTGTAGGAGTTTGTGGCCTGGCGGCAGCGCCGGTGGCAAATAAAGCAAAACAGTCTGCGGCCAAGGCTAGAACGGCGACAAGAGTCTCTTCAACACGCACTAGCGCGACGAAGCGTCCCTTGCCAAAGAGGGTGGCTTATCGTAAGCCTGCCCCTTATAAGCCTGCAGCGCCTGTAGCACCGGCTTCGAATCGCCTTCATGAAGTGCAACTGGCTCTGATTGAAAGAGGCTATTTGCAGGGTGATGGCAACGGTGTCTGGAATGCGCAATGTGTGGAAGCGCTCAAGCGCTTTGAGGCCGACCAAAAGGTTCGGGTGGATGGCAAGATCGACTCCAAGATTTTGATTGCATTAGGGTTGGGTCCCAAGTACGACAACAATCTAAATCTTCCGGTTCCTAGTGGTAGCAGCGGCACAGTTGTCGCCGCCGATCAGGGCAACAACAACGAACAGCCTCGCTTTTAGCTAGCCTGGCAATTCCCTTTCTATAGATTTTCGAAAAGAACCGCCAAGTGCGGTTCTTTTTCGTTTGGTCCTGACAGATCGTATAATTTTTGTCAGAATAGGATCTAGGACCTAATTAGTCCTTGACTTGATGCACGCTCAGGTGTTGGAATATTCTTATTGCAATTGATTTGCAGTGGAATTATCAAATGCCTAAAAATACCTTATTTCCCTTAGTTTTTTGCAGTTCGTTTTGGCAAGTGTCGATCAAGAGCCTCTTTTTTGTGGCGATTTTGGCCGTGCTGAGAGCGGAGGTTCCGCTTGATACGATTACCGGGCGGGTGCAGGATGCGACTGGTGCGGCACTGGTAAATGCGGAAGTCCGGTTGACCGGAAAGGACAGGAAGCCACTGCTGAGCCGGAGCGGGACAGGCGGCGAATTCACTTTTCAACTCGACCATTCCGAGGCGGGAGAGTACGAGTTGAGCGTGCAGGCTCAAGGCTTTCAGGTTTATACACGGCAGGTAAAGTTGCTGGAGGCGAGAGAGCAAAACTTTGAAATTACCCTCGCGGTAGAGGGCTCAACTTTATCAATCACCGTGACGGAGAGCGCCGGATACCGGAATCTGGCAACATCTACGGCGACCAAGACGGCAACACCGGTGCTGAATCTGCCGCAATCGATCACCTTGATCAACGCTGAGCAGATTCGGGATCAGGCGATGATGAGCATGGCGGACGTAGTGCGTTACGTGCCAGGGATCACGATGGCGCAGGGTGAGGGACACAGAGATGCTCCGATCATCCGAGGCAACGCTACGACTGCGGATTTCTTTATCAATGGGGTGCGTGACGACGTGCAGTACTTCCGCGATCTGTACAATCTCGAAAGTGTTGAGGCGCTGAAGGGGCCGAATGCGATGGTGTTTGGACGCGGCGGAGGTGGCGGGGTGCTGAACCGGGTAACGAAGGAAGCTGTGTTTTCGCCGATTCGCGAGGTAGCGGTTCAGGGGGGATCGTTTGGGAACAAACGGGTGATGGCGGACCTCGACCAACCGCTAAACGGCTGGGCGGCATTCAGGCTGAACACGATGTTTGAAGATACGGGGAGCTTTCGACAGTATGGAGAACTGAGGCGCTATGGTTTAAGCCCGACTCTGACGCTACGGCCCACCCAGAGCAGCAAGGTGAGATTGAGTTATGAACGCTTCCATGACGGCAGACTGGTGGACCGGGGGATCCCGTCCTTCCAGGGGCGGCCGCTTGAGGTGGACCGGCGGCAGTATTTCGGCAATCCGGATTTGAGCCGGGCGCGCGCGGACG
>JAPKYY010000986.1 GCA_026394095.1 Acidobacteriota bacterium
AAAGCACGAAACGATGCCGCAGGACGAGCAAGAGAATAATAGTGTGCCCGCACCGGTCTATGACCATCCCGGTGGGGCAGACAGTCACGGTTATCAACACACACCGCCTCCACCACCACCACCTCCTCCAGTCGATGAGGAAGACGACGAGGATGATGGGATGTTGCGAATGTCGTTTCTCGATCACCTCGAGGAACTACGTTCGCGCCTGATTAAAGCCGTGGTCGGCCTGGTTGTCACCTATGGTTTGTGCCTGATTTTCGCAGGCAAACTTTGGGAGATCGTTTCAGAACCAGCCGCCGCAGCATTGCGTGCCATTGGGGCCAAACCCGATCTGGCTCAGCTTGCGCCGATGGACGGCTTTCTGGTTGTCTACTTCAAGCTGCCACTTCTGGCTGCCTTGTTTATTTCATCCCCCTGGATCCTCTGGCAGGTTTGGGCCTTTGTCGCTCCCGGGCTCTACAAGAAAGAGCGCAATCTGGCAGCGCCTTTTGTTCTCAGCACTGCAGGACTCTTCATCGCCGGTGGTTGTTTTGCCTATTTCGTCGCCTTCCGGTTTGGTTTGGCTTTCCTTCTCGGAATTGGCATGAACTTCGGCATCACCGGGGGAGCCAAGATCACTCCCGTGGTCTCAATCGTTGATTATTTCGACCTCTTCGTCAACGTGATGCTGGGCATTGGAGTTACCTTCGAGTTGCCGGTGCTGATCTTCTTCCTGACGATGCTGCGCGTAGTAACGCCCGGCTTCCTCATTGAGCACTCGCGCTACGCCATCCTCGCCATAACGGTTTTGGCTGCCTTCATTACGCCCACCCCGGACATCGTGAACCTGCTGATCTTTGCCGTTCCAATGATCCTTCTGTACTTTGTAGGTGTCTTTGCGGGCTACCTGTTAGTGCTGTCGCGTGAAGGCAAGCGATTCCCCTGGCACATCCTCCTGATGCTGCTGGCGGGCTTTGCGGCGGCTGGAGCGGGAGTTGTCTGGCTGCTGGTGAGCCGGTTCGGATTCAAGCTCGTTAACTACTGGCCTTACGTTGTTCAGTAGGGAAATCTGTGATCTGGAGGCCAAAGACGTGAATCAAGAGTTGCGTCAAAGCCTCCAGATTGGCAACTGCTTCTGCTCGCGCCTTTAGGGCCACAAATCCTTTGGCTTCACCTGCATAGCTGGGATGGAGTTCAAATCCGAAGTGATCACGGCAAAAGAACTTGAAGTCGGTTGGCTTAAGCATCAGGTTGCCCCAAGTCAAACTGGTAGGTCCGAGACGAAGTACCCCTTGGCCCAAAAACGGGAAGTCGATGCTGCCTCCTCGATCCAGAGTTTCTGAGGCAGCGTTGAGAACGAGTTTAGTCCACGCATCTTCGGCAGCTTTTAGAAGATCGAAGAGTTTCTGATCGTCAAAGCGAAACAACAATCTGTCGAGGGGATCTTTCCAGAGAAACTCGAATGTCCCGGCATCACTGCGCCGCCGGAAGAGGCTTGCAGCCTCTGCGAAGACCAGAACTTCGCGGCGAATGAGCCGACCAGGGTTCCGGTCGCACTCAAAGCAGGCGATACCGCTCTCACCGAGGTAGCCCAGCGAGTGTTGAAACGGAATCCCGAGGCTAGAGAAGTGCTTCAGCCAGACACGGTTCTTGCGAAGAGTGCTGGAAGCGGCAAGGACTCTGCCGATTTGCTCTGGAGGTGGAGCGAAATGGAAGTCCTCCGACATTAGAGCTTGAAGAACCAGAGCCAAAAATATTGTTCGCCGGCACCGTGACGGTAACGGGGTTCAAAACCACAGCGCTCGGCCATCTCTTTGGCTTGCTCATCACTGTAGCTGGCGCCAACCCAGGTGTCGTCTGGATTTGTGTCGCAGCCGGTATAACCTTGCACCTGGAACTTGAATAGAGAACCCGGCCGGAGCAGCCGGCTCACTTCCTTTACATAGGTCTCGATCACTTCCTTCGAAGGGATGTGCTGGAAGACGATCGTTGAGAAGGCGAAGTCGTAACCGATGTCGGGCAAAACCTGCAGGTCTGTGCCGTTGTTGCAGAAGACATGCGCGTTCGGGTGGTTGCGGAGGCCTTGTTTGGCCTGAGCAATCATTTCCTCGGAAATGTCGACGGCGTAGACTTCTCCAAAGAGATTGGCCAGGGCACGGGTGACGCGGCCGGCTCCGCAGCCGATTTCGAGAACCCGCATCTGCCTGGGGTCTTTCCCCTGGCAAATGTTGGTCATATCGGTACGGATCTCTTCACTTACGGTCTGTTCGCCGGAAGCATAGAACTCTTCGTCGGACCAATCGGTCTGGGCGGTCTGTACGTAATGTTTGGCGTTTTCACGAGCACGGGCGTCCCAGTCCTCACGCATTTTCACCAATTGCTGTTCAAGGTCCATCAAATCTCTTATTTTAGTAGGGTGCTTCCAATTTTCCTACTCTTCGCGCTAGCTTCCGACACCATTGACGCTTTTGGACAGAAATGGCGGGTTCCTAACGCCGCAGAGTGGGTATACCGTGATGGTACCTTGACTATGCTGGCGGCTCGACCGCAAGAGGCAAATCCAAGATACCCAATCCAGTATGCCTTACTCGAAGGGCAGGATTTTAAGTCCTTCACCTTAGAGTGTGAAGTGATGCGGGACAGCGGGAGTCTGATTCTTGTCTACAACTGGAAGGATGCGTCTCACTTCAATTACGCACACTTGAGTGTAGATTCGCCCGAGAAGCAGATCGTACACAACGGGATCTTCCATGTCTATGGGTCTGACCGCTCGAGGATCTCGAA
>JAPKYY010000939.1 GCA_026394095.1 Acidobacteriota bacterium
CTGTAGCGCGATCCCAGTTACCCAGCGAGTCCGCTGACGCACAGATGCATAAAACCGGCGCGGAAAATACTCTCGCGTAGCAACCGGCTGCCCGTTCACCCAGGCCACCGGAAGATAAATCTGCTTCATGCCCAACCTGTGCATCCTCAGCCCATTCAGATAGTCTTCCGTCAAACTATCCGGCTCAAAGAGGCGGTTCGATTCAGCCTCCGCCAGCCGCCCCAGCGCCTTGCGTCGATACCCGGTTCCAACTCCGCAAGATGGCGCAAAGCCACCCATTCTGTTCCTCGTCGGCAAGTCTTTCTGCTGTGTCTCAGCAAACTCATCGCAGTAAATCCCATGAGTCAACTCCCACCACGGCGTAGGCAAGCCAAGCACCGGGATCTGCACAAAGTCATACTCACGGCAGTAGTGATTCAACCAGCGGAACTCTTCCGGGTGGATCAAATCTTCGCTGTCATGAATCACGACGATCTCAAACTCTTCCCCGATCCGTTCTTCAATCAGACAGAGATTCTGATAGATCCAGTTCAGGTTGTCGGCCTTCGAAGTAGGGCCATCGTGCGGAGTCAACGATACATGTAGATTCGGGTACTGTTGCTCAAGCTGCCGCAGGACATCAAGCGTCGCATCGTCATTTGGATAGGTACCAAGAAAGATGTGATAGCGCTGGTATCGAATCGATGCCACATTGTGCGCCACCATGCTGGCAATCACCGTGTCCTCGTGCCAGGCGGGAATCCACAATGCGATCAGGCTTTCGTCAAGCCCGGCGGGGTCGCCCGGCGGAGGAACGGTTGTGGAGGAGGGGTGAGTCTCAGTAGCGGTGCGTGGTTTCGCAATCCGGCCAGCCAGATAGCAGAAGTCGAGCCAGAGATCGTCAATGCCACTAACGATCATCCAGCAGGCAAGCAAAAGATAGATCGCTTCAACCAATACTGAGTAGTCGCGCTAACAGGCGAAAAATCTCAGGATTTCTTGCGAAGCAATTTAGTAGCGGCCTCGTCGACAAACCACTCAGTCGGATAAGGAGGTTTCGCTGCGATCTGGCAGGGATGGGCCATGATGTCTGTTTTGCCTTCCAGGACATCCCAAAGTGCACCCGCCTTATCCGCGCCAGCAGCCAGGATCACCGTGTGCCGGGCTGCTTTTAACACCCCGGGCAGCAGCGTCACGCGGTGAGAGTTGAACTTCTCAACAAACGTATTGGCTGCGATTTCGTAATCGTCTTCGATCAACGGATCCCCAGGAAACAAGCTCGCGGTGTGCGAATCCGGCCCCATGCCTCGATGCACCAGATCGAACTTGGGAAGCTCACCTTCCTTCAACTTGAAGTCGACCCGGATTTCAGAGATGTAATGTGCCGAAGCTTCTTCTGGATAGCGCTCCCCGGCTATACGATTCAAATGCTCAATCGGAATCCCAGCCGGAAGAATCAAGTGCTCCATCGCCATCTTGTAATTGGAATCTGCATGATCTGGCGGAACCACCCGTTCATCCACCCAATACAGCCAAACGTGTTCCCAATCCACTGACATTTTGGCAAGTTCGCCAAACATCATCTTTGGCGAAGATCCACCCGAGAGGGCAATACGCGAAACCCCTCGTTGCTCCAGGCTTTCTTTGACAACTTCAGCGATTCGTTCGGCGCAGGCTTTGGCTGCTAATTCAGGACTGGCAAAAATATTTAGATAGGACGGCATGCTTAACTTTGTGTTGCAATTTCCAAAACGCGGGCAAGTATCGGGTCCCGCTCCAAAATAGAAAGTTCTTCTCGGACAAGCCGGGGCTCGTCCAATTCTTCAAAAACAGTTCGGGTTGAAAACTTCTGGATATGGGTCTCAACGATGCCCTTCTCAGAACGCTCGATAACAACATCGGTCAACGCCGTGACAAAACACAACCCCTGAATCTGCCACGATGCTTCCGACGGACGATGCACCCGATCCACCTGGAACTTCGTCCCAAGTACAGACTTCAACCAGGCCGCAAGGTATTCAACGGCAATCGGTTCAGGAGCATGTGCGTATCGAATTTCAATACGATTCAGATTCTGGAAAAATCCTTTACAATCCATGCGCTCGAACACATTGGAGACCGTTTGCCTCCACCGGGTCAATCGAGTCCATGTCAGGTCACCATACAGACGCCCTGCGTGAACCTCTCGATTCAAAAAGCGCAAAGCCTCCAGAGGCTTCGAAAGAGAACGGCTATCCACGATCACCTTATCGGCCATCGCGGCAATTTCCGGGTACGCAGGATGATCAAAAAGCTTGGCGCTCCGGCACCAGAAAACGACGGGCAGATCTGGTGCGACAAGCCCGTGCAACAGAGAAACCGTATCTTCGAACGAAGCACTTCCGGCACTCAATTCGATTTGTTCGCAACAGATCTGTTGACGCCGGCCAAAGGGCATCCAGCACTGAGCAAAAGCCCGCCCATCGAGTTCAGCGTCGGCCTGAGTCCGCAGCTTCAACACAATCGCGCGGCTCGGATGTTCATGCATCAGAAGAGCAAGAGCCTCGCTCGCCGCCATTTCATCGTCACCCTCTTCAACCCCAAGGATGAACGTCATCGTAACCGCCCGCAGTACACCAGCCGAGCGGTCAGATCCTTCGCTCTCTTCCTTACCCAATTGCGTCCACAATCCACCCAGATCCTTTAGCAATTGAGCCGTATTGACTGACGAGCTACTCAAGGGATCCTCCACTCGTGCCCGCGCCGTGCCAGCATTTCGTCGCTAGCCTTCGGCCCCCAACTCCCGGCTTCATAATTCGGGAAGTCAAACTTGTTCTCCAGCCAATGATTCTGGATCGGCTCCACCGCCCTCCAGCTCGCTTCCACCATGTCCTGCCGTGTGTAAAGCGTGCTATCTCCGGCAAGGGCATCCAGCAACAAAGTCTCGTAGGCCGACGGTGTCCGAGACCCAAAACTCGAACCGTAGTTGAAGTCCATCGACACCGGCCGCAACTTCATCCCGCCACCCGAAGGATCCTTCGATTGAAACCGCAACGAAATCCCTTCATCCGGTTGAATCCTCAAGATCAGCAAATTCGGCGCGGCCAACGGTGAATCCGAAGCACCCGGGCTCGATGAAAACAACGACAAAGGAGCATTGTTAAATCGAATAGCAATATCGGTTACCCGCTTCGGCATTCGCTTGCCAGTGCGAACGTAAAATGGAACACCAGCCCAACGCCAGTTATCGACAAAGAAGGTAACGGCCGCATAAGTGTCCGTCTGCGCTTCAGGGCTCACTCCCTGCTCCTGACGAAAACCTGGCAGATCCGCATTACCAACCCGCGCCGGGCCATACTGTCCCTTCACCGCATGACTATCCACTTCATGTGGCTTAAGAATTCGAATCGAACGCAACAGCTTCGCACGCTCATCCCGCACCGCATCAGAATCAAAGTAAGGCGGAGCTTCCATCGTCACAGTAGCCATCACCTGCAACAGGTGATTCTGGATCATGTCCCGCAGCGCACCAGCTTCCTGATAATACGCGCCTCGCCCCTCTACACCGATACTCTCAGCCGCAGTCACCTGCACATGGCTGATGTACTGCCGGTTCCACAGCGGCTCAAAAATCGTATTTCCAAACCGGAAAGCCAGAACATTCTGAACTGTTTCTTTGCCCAGGTAATGGTCGATGCGGTAGACATCGCGCTCGGCCAAAACTGCACTGATGCGCCGGTTCAATTCCTTGGCACTAGCCAGATCATGTCCAAACGGCTTCTCAATCACCACACGGCGCCAGGCCCCGCCCGGGTGCTGCGCCAAGCCTGCTGCCCCAATCTGCTCGACAACACTGGCATAGAAGCTAGGCTGCGTCGACAGATAGAAAAGTACATTCCCGCCAGTGCCGCGCTCTCGCTCGATCTCATCAAGCTGCACCTTCAGGGCCGCATAACAAGCCGGGTCCGAGATATCACCCGAAACATAAAAAATGCCCTTTGCGAAATCTTCCCAAAGAGCTTCATCGAAAGGTGAATTCTCAATAAACTTCTGAACGCTAACGCGCATCTTCTCGCGAAACTGCTCATTGCTCATGGCCGTTCGCGAGTTGCCCACGATGGAAAATCCACTCGGAAGCTTCCGCTCGTATGCCAGTCTGTACAAAGCTGGCAAGAGCTTTCGCATCGTCAAATCACCGTTTGCGCCAAATATCAGTACACTGCAAGGCGGGATCCGCCGCTCAAATCGCAGAGCATCGTGAAATGGATTGGCAGAATCAGTTGTCTGCTGCATGAACCATTGAGCATAGCAGGACAAGCGCCGTTTCATGTCCCACGCGATACACTATTAGTTTCCTACTATGAGCACTCGGAACTCTTTCGGCGCCGCCTCGGCATTGACGGTCGGTGGACGCACATACGAAATCTACAAATTAGCCGCACTCGCAAAAGCCGGCTTCAACATGCAACGGATCCCCGTATCCATCCGCATCCTGATCGAAAACCTCCTTCGATTTGAAGACGACCTCACCGTCAAAAAGACCGACATCGAATACGTCGCCAAGTGGGATCTCAAGGCAACCCCTCAGGAAATCAACTACCGCCCCTCGCGTGTGCTCCTCCAGGACTTCACCGGCGTACCCTGCGTAGTCGACCTCGCAGCCATGCGCGACGCCCTCCTCAAGATGGGAGCAGATCCAACACTGGCCAACCCGCTCATCCCAGTTGACCTCGTCATCGACCACTCCGTACAAGTAGACAACTACGGCGCAAAAGATTCCTTCGATCTCAACGTGCTCCTCGAGTTCCAGCGCAACAGCGAACGCTACGCCCTTCTCCGCTGGGCACAGAAAGCCTTCCGCAACTTCCGCGCAGTGCCCCCCGGCACCGGCATCGTCCACCAGGTAAACCTCGAATACCTCGCCCCCGTAGTCTTCGTCAACGAAGAAAAGGCCCAGGCCTACCCTGACACTCTCGTCGGCACAGACTCACACACCACCATGATCAACGGCCTCGGCGTCGTCGGTTGGGGTGTCGGCGGCATCGAAGCAGAAGCCTGCATGCTCGGCCAGCCGATGTCGATGCTCCTGCCAGAAGTGGTCGGCTTCAAGCTCCACGGCAAGCTCGCCGCCGGCGCAACCGCAACCGACCTCGTCCTCACCGTCACCCAGATGCTTCGCAAGCGCGGCGTCGTTGGCAAGTTCGTAGAATTCTTCGGCCCCGGCATGCCCGCCCTCAGCCTCGCCGATCGCGCCACTATCGCCAACATGGCCCCCGAATACGGCGCCACCATCGGCTTCTTCCCCATCGACGTCAAGAGCCTCGATTACATGCGCCTCTCCAACCGGCCCAAGCACCTCGTCGAACTCGCCGAAGCCTACTACAAGGAACAAGGCATGTTCCTCGAAGCTGGCACTCCCGAGCCCGAGTTCAACGACGTCCTCGAACTCGATCTCGACAGCGTTGAACCCTCCCTCGCCGGCCCCAAGCGCCCGCAGGATCGCATCTCCCTCTCTGGCGTCAAATCAAACTTCCTCTCCACTCTCACAGCAGAGCCCAAGAGCGTCGACGTCGAAATGTTTGGCGAAACGGCCAGCATGCCCGAAGGCGCAGTCGTCATCGCCGCCATCACCAGCTGCACCAACACCTCCAACCCCAGCGTCATGATCGGCGCCGGCCTCCTCGCTAAGAAAGCTGTGGAGAAGGGCCTCATGACCAAGCCTTGGGTCAAGTCCTCGCTCGCTCCTGGCTCCCGCGTCGTCACCGAATACCTCAACGAGAGCGGCCTCACCCCCTACCTCAACGCACTCCGTTTCAACCTCGTCGGCTACGGCTGCACCACCTGCATCGGCAACAGCGGCCCGCTTCCAGAAACCGTCAGCCAGGCAGTCGCCGACAACAACATGGTTGTCGCCGCCGTCCTCAGCGGCAACCGCAACTTCGAAGGCCGCGTCAACGCTCAGGTCCGCGCCAACTACCTCGCCTCTCCTCCACTCGTAGTCGCCTACGCCCTCGCAGGCCGCGTCGACATCGATCTCACCAAAGAGCCGCTCGGTAAAGGCAAAGACGGCGAAGACGTCTACCTCAAAGATGTCTGGCCCACTCAGGAAGAAGTCGCTGCCGCCGTCGGCCAGTTCGTCACCGCCGATCAATTCCGTCGCGAATACGAATTCGTCTTCGAAGGCACCGACCAGTGGAAGAGCATGAAGACCCCCACCGGCGACCTCTTCGCCTGGGACAAAGACTCCACCTACATCAAGCACCCGCCCTACTTCGAAAACATGAAGGACCCCAGCGCCCCCATCGAAGACCTCAGCGGCCTCTACCCTCTCTGCGTCCTCGGCGATTCCATCACCACCGACCACATCTCACCCGCTGGCTCCTTCAAAAAGGATTCCCCAGCCGGCCAATACCTGATGAGCCTCGGCGTCGCCCCGGCTGACTTCAACGGCTACGGCGCACGCCGCGGCAACGACGAAGTTATGACCCGCGGCACCTTCGCTAACGTCCGCCTCAAGAACGAAATGCTATCGGGCGTCGAAGGTGGCTTCACCAGACACGTCCCCTCCGGCGAACAGATGAGCATCTACGATGCCTCGGTCAAATACCAGGCAGCAGGCAATTCCCTGATCGTCATCGCAGGCAAAGAATACGGTTCCGGCTCCTCACGCGATTGGGCCGCCAAGGGCACCAACCTCCTCGGCGTCAAGGCCGTTATCGCTGAGAGCTTCGAACGCATCCACCGCTCCAACCTCGTCGGCATGGGCGTCCTCCCCTGCGAGTTCCTCCCCGGCGAAAGCCGCCAGACACTCGGCCTCAACGGCACCGAAACATATTCGATCTCCGGTGTTTCAGAAGCAGCCCAGGGCGACAAGCTCGCCAAGGTCACCGTCACCACTGCCGAAGGTGCAACCAAGACCTTCACCGTTAAGGTCCGCATCGACACCCCTGTAGAAGTTCTCTACTTCCGCAGTGGCGGCATCATGCCCTACGTCCTCCGCCAAATCGCCAAGGCTCCTGTAGCCACGGCATAAGCCCAAAAAGCGATAGAGTTGCAGTGTGCGCGCAACTCTATCGCTTTTTTTTGCTCTATTTTCTGCCCAAGCCGCAGATGATTTTGCGAAAGATCTAAAGCCAGTCCTGGAGCAAAACTGCTCCGCCTGCCACAACCCGGCCAACCCCAAAAACCGCCTCAACTTCCTCAAGGCCCAGAAGGCCGAAGACCTCAACCAAAGCCGCATGCTCTGGCGCGATGTAGCCACCCAACTACGCAATCGCACGATGCCCCCTATGGCCTCAAAGCTAACCGAGGCCGACCGTCTCCGCGTCGCAACCTGGATCGACGATCAACTCCGCAAAACCGCCTGCACGGCCGGTGAAAGCGCAGGCGCGATCCCACCCCGCCGTCTCAACCGTCGAGAATTCCACAACACCATTCGAGACCTCCTGGGTGTCGACGTCGTAGCTGCCGACCTCTTCCCTGCCGATGAATCCGGCGGCAACGGCTTCGACACCAACGGCGAAACTCTCTACCTGCCCCCCATGCTCCTCGAACGTTACCTCGAAGCAGCCCAGAAGATTCTCGACCGGGTCATCATCACCCAACCCATGAGCAAGCTCTTCCCATCGGCAGAGATGAACCCGCCCCTCCCCTCAGTCAAACCAGGCCGCACCCTGCCCCCATCGCAATCCCTCAGCACCGAAGTCGCGATCTTCGTCGAAGGCACCTACAACTTAAGAGTCTCGGTAGAACGCCCGCGTCAAACCGCCTTCCAAATGCAAGTCCGTGTCGACGACGGCCCACCCACTACGCTCTCCTATGCACGCGATTCCAACGGAGGCCCCACTACCCGCGTCGCCACCAACCCGCTCACCAGAGGCGTTCACAACATCCGCGTCACAGCGGGCGACGAACCCGTCGAATTCTATAGCCTCACCGTAGAACAAAAACAAGAGCCCGTAGCTCAAGACAAACGAGCCCTCCACTATCGTCTCTTCGGCCTCGAACCCGGCGAATCCCCAATCGACCCGAACCGCGCCACCCGGCGTCTCCTCTCAAGCTTCCTAACCAAAGCCTACCGGCGTCCGGTCGACGCAGCCGACGTCGATCGCTTCTACGCGATCTACCAGCGCGCGGTCGAACGTGGCGACCCCTACGAGGAAGCCGTAAAAATGGCCCTCAAAGCAGCCCTCGTCTCCCCGCGCTTCCTCTTCAGAATCGAAGGCCGCGATTCACAAACAGCAATGCAACCGGTAAGCCATTACGACATGGCCTCCCGTCTTTCTTACTTCCTCT
>JAPKYY010000239.1 GCA_026394095.1 Acidobacteriota bacterium
CCAATCCAGAGCCGGAAGCACCAGCGCGCCGTTGAGAAAGAAATGCTTGAACGCCTGCAGAAAAGGCACCAGTGAGACTGACTTCGTAAATTCTCGCTTCGATCAGGACTTGCCGCGGAGGGATATCCAGCCGGCTTAAGAGCTTCGAAATCTGTTCATATTCCTGAGGGGTGCACTGGATCAGAAGAGAATTCTCAAAAGGATAAGGGACAATCTTTGGAACTCTGGGCATAGCCGGCATGGAAGAAGAACCCTGCTGGCCAACAAAGCTGCCCGTTGCATCACCAGGACGACCGGAACCGGGCGTGCCACCGAGAGTAGCCCCCTGCTGTGCACCTCCCATTCCATATCCGCCCATGCCATATCCACCCATACCCATGCCGTATCCGCCCATACCGAATCCGCCCATCCCAAAACCACCCATCCCCATACCCATGCCAGGGAACATGCCGCCCATCCCCATACCCATTCCCATGCCGCCCATGCCCATGCCTCCACCTAAACCTGTGACTCCGCCGCCCAAACCTGTCACACCTCCGCCACCACCCCCGCCGCCGCTTCCGGCATTGTTGGTGTATTGCGAGAGCTGACTGGTCATCTGGATCATCATCATCATGGTCATCATGGTGGACATCATTGCGTACGGATTGTCCTGCTGAGTGGCGTAGAGCATGGTGACGGCGAGAGCCAGCGAGTCTGCCCTGCCATATTTCACACGGAAGACATAGTTGTCGGTTCCGCCGACGGGCGGCTTAACCGGAATGTCGAGTTTTGCAATCCAGTTCTCAACTTCTTTGAAAGCTCCGGGATTGGGAGCAACAGCAATCAGAAGATTCAGGCGATCAATCGGAAGGAATTGAACTCCACCCGCCTTGCCGGCCATAGAAAGGCCTTTGAAGATGGTTGAAAGTTCCGTTGACACCTCCGAAGGCTTGCCATGCTCGAGTTCGAAGAGCCGGATGCGCTGATTGGCCAGAACATCGGAATCAAAGAGGGCAACCAGATCCATCGTGCGTTTCATGTTGCGGGAGTTGTCGAGCAAGAGCAACATATTGGCCGGATCATAGGTGGACAGCGTGCCGCCATCGCCGAGGAATGGTGCAAGAATCACTTTCATCTCAGCCGCAGCAGTGTACTTGAGAAAGATCAGGTTCAGGATCATCTGCTCATCGTTGGCCAGGTCCTTCGATTCAGCGTTGGTTCGCGGCGGCATGGGCAGGCGAGCTACTTCGTTGATCGGAACAATTCGAAAGATGTCGCCAACCTGAATCATGGCTGCGCCGTTGATACGCAGAATGGTGTCTAACAAAGAGCGAACGTCGGTGGATTTGATTTCGCCGTAGGTGTGAATCGTGATGTTGCCTCGAACGCGCGGGTCGAGGATGTAGTTGATCTTGAGAACACGGGCAAGCGTATCGATAACTTCGGTGAGAGACGCCGAAGGAAGATTCAACGTCATATTGCCAGAGCCGCCAGTGGGTGCGGGTGCGGCTGCTTGTGCTGCCGTTGTTACCGGTACAGGCGCTGCAGGCTGCCCGGCCGCTGCCTGAGGAGGCACCGGCTGTTGGGCTCGCACAGTGAGAGCAAGGAGAAAAGCAATCTGTAAACGCATTATTGTTTTACTTCTCCCTTTACGGAGGAGGCCTGGGTTTGAAGCCAGAGGTTCTTTTCAACTACGGTTAGATCATTTTTGTCTTTTGTCCACTCGTAGTTACCGAAAGGAGTGATGCGCTTAAACAAAAGCTTGCCGTCTTTCTCGGCTACAGAGAGCCCAACTGGCACTTCAGTCGCCTCATCTGGCTTGCCACTGATCATGCGCTGGATCTTGCCATTCTCCTCTTCGCTCAATTTGCTGAAGCCAAATGCGGTACTGCGGTAAATCACCGGCTTGCCATTTTCAATGGCGCGCCAGGCACCGTCAGAAACTTTGGTGGCGGAGAAAGGAATGCCGAGAGGACGGCCGTCTGGATGGCGCTTGACTGGAGCTACTTTGGGGTCGGGCTTGGAGGCTGCAACACGCGGGGCCGGGGCTGCGCTCGACTGGGCATAAGCGCAGGATAGCGATAGCACGAAGAAGAAGAATTTTAGATTTTTCATATTAAGCTCCAAAGGCAATTAACGGCTGGATTCCCAATAACAAATGGGGCCAAATGCGTAGTTGGTTGATACTTTCTTGTAGCCATCGGCTACAGTCCCTGCCGGGGAAGAATCGCCGGGCAGGCAGCCCCTGCGGCCTCCCCCGATATCCACGCCAGGTGCAGGGCGAACATTCTCAGGTGGTCGCTGAATGGGCGCTGGCGGAGGCGCATTGTTGATGTTTGAATTCATCCGCTCAATTGGGGCTTGCGCGGCAGCGGTCTCGTGCGGCTTTGCCCGCAGATCATCGAGAGCCTTTGTAATCGGCTTGCCCTCCCACTCAAAAGTGATTTCCTTCTGATTGGCAGCGACAAGAGTAAACTCACCGATCTTGTCACCCAGCTTGTAGCCTTGCTGACTGGCGCGATCCACGGACATGAATACGGTTGGGCCCATTCCTATATCCATGACGCCGAATACAGACGGAAAGTTTGGCATGACTTTGGGAGGAGGCTCAGGTTTTCTCTCAATGACTACATTCGGATTGCGGTCACGTGAGAAGAGGAAGCGCTCGGCAACTTCAAAGTATTGGACGGATTGGAGCTTCTGCGGTGCAGGAGCAGCAATCTGGTTTGACTGCGGGGAAGAAGGTACAGGAATTGCTTTCACCGCCAGCAGGCTCGCCTCGCGAGCTCTGGCCTCAAGCCAGCGGCGGCGCAATTCGTATGAGCCTGCGCCCAGGATCGCAATCAATAAAAGGTTGAGCAGCACTATCGAGCGTTTCATCCACGGCTCCCTGCTGCTGGCTTAGCGGCTGGCTTGGCCTGTGTAAGGCCAATGAAGGTCAGGGAGACATTCAGACGCTTTTGTTTGGAGTCTGTGGCAGAGACGCGAAGATCGCGCCAGCCTATGGCTTCCGGCTGCGTGGAAAGGTCGGTCAGCAAATTGACAAGGCCTTCCACCTGACAATCGAAGTTCACCCCGATCAGGATCTCTGCATAGGCGTTAACCGGCTGAATCGAGCCGATATCCATCCCGCGGATTTCAACGGCTGGCCCCTGTGCGCGGGCGACTCGACGAAAAATCTGATTGAGTTGGGCCTGAGCCTGCGCCGCTGTGTCAGCCATAATAAAGCGCTTCTCAGCCGATGCCAGGCTGGATTGCAGCATCTTTCGAGTCTCCTGCCGGGCAGGCAAAAGGGCTGATGTCGCCCTGGCGCGGTCCAGCCGAAGCTTGGCCACTTCAATGGCAGCAGCTGTATCGACAACCGGCGGCGCACCGGCCGCTGGTTCGGTCCAGAAATAAACAAAGGCCGTAACCAGCAGGGCAGGTATCAGCGCCATGAGGAGTTTTCGTTCGCGGTCTGAGAGGTTTTCAATCATGGTCTGAGTCCTGGCTGCAAGGGTGGCGGAGGAGCAATTCTAGGCACTGGCGGAATGTTCTGCGGTGTTGGCACAACGGGAGCTCCAGAGGGAAATTCACGTTTGGCACGGATCTGGAATAATTCCTTGCCCGTTTGATTTCGCGAAGGAGACGAAGTAAATTCCGAGTCCTTAAAGAATGGCGAAGAGTCGAGCATCTTCAAGAGTTCCATCGACTGGTCGATTTCCCCGGAGATACCAATATCCGTACGCGTGAGGTCCATTCGGGAGACGTAAGAGGTCATCGGCATGATGCGCGTGAGCTCCCGAAGGCTGTCAAGATCCTGTTGCGGGTGGGTGGCGAAAGTATTCAAGAACTTAAGCTTCTGCTCGGTCTCAAGGATTTGGGTATCGAGAGCCCGAATGCTGGCCAGCCTGGGCTGGAGCCGGGAGATTTCAGCATCCAGGCGAGTCAGGAGGCGCTGGTTTTCATAGTCCTGGTAGTAGGCGAAGCCAAGCCCCAGGCCCATAAGAAGGATGAGCAGGACGAAAGTAGGCACCCACCGCCATGGCGAAGAAGTCTTGCGCCGATCCACAGGCAGAAGATTGATACCGAGTGACTGAGACGGAAGAGCTGACGCGAGGGATGCAGCGTAGGACAGGGTGCTACTGATCTCCAGACGTTCTGCCGGCGGAAGCAGGGCCGACAAGCGGGCCACAGGGGCATCGTCGGGAAGCCGGATTTGCGCGCTCGCCGAAGCGATAGAGCGATCCGATGCATCCGGAAAACGCACGCAATAGATGGGATGGGTGCTTGTTTCGCCATAAACGATCAGTCCGTTTGTGTCCTCGTGGATGGCGATAAACTGATCGGCCGGAGCCAGCTGAAGGGTGCGAAGCGCGGAGTAGATTACTGCCGCAGGGCTAAGAAAGGCGGCCACGGCGATGCCAGCTTCGTCAAACAGGGTTGCGTAGTCCTCGATTACAGCATTGCGGGCAATCGCCAGAGCAAAGCTTGTATTGCGCGGAGGAGAAAGCAGGCTGAAAGAATGCGTAGCTTCTTCTTCGGCGAAGGGATGCAGCCCATCGAGTTGATAGCTAATCGCTGAGGCAACCTGGCCGTTAGGGACGCCAGGCAGTGCCAGGGAGCGGGAGATACAATCCTGCATCGGCAGCACGACAGCCGCCGAAATATGGGTGATTGCGTTTTTCTTCAGGAAGGCCTGGAGGTCTGAGCCCCATTCAGCTGCAGGGCGTTCCCGGTATCGCAGCACCGTAAATGCATCGACAATGCGAATCCCGTTAGGACGAACAACGGTAAGCGTGAATTCGAGATTCTGCGGGCCAACCTCAACTCCAAGGCCAGTACCGATACTTCTCCATTTTTGCAGGAAGGGAATATCCGGTTTGTGCGGTACTTCCGATGCGAGAACTGGGGTTTCTGAAGTCATTGTTTAGTCACAGGAGGAGGTGGTGTCTGCCAGGCCGCATTCGAAGAACCTAGGTCGCTGAAGCTTTGGTCATACCAGCGGAGATGCGTCCAGGGATTAATCCAAAAGTACCTTGGATTCGGCGGTACATATTTGATCAATAAAGACACCGTACGGCGGGTTTGTGAAAGAGTGCCATTGGGCAAGCGGACTCGAGCCGTTGCACGCACCTGGAAAATATCCCCCAGGTCGAGGCGAAAACCTACCCGGGCCATTGAACCAAGATTATTCATTCGTGCAAGAAACGGGAGGGGATTAAAACTGCTGCGACGCAGTTCGGCGAAAGTGCGGGCAGCGGCTGGATCCATTCCCAGTGCAACCAGGAGACTCGGGTGAACGCTGAACGGATCGAGACCAGCATTCTCCTGAAGATGCGGTGACAGGAAATCGCTGAGCCCACCAAGGTTGATCAGCCCCCCATCGGGCATGCGGCTGTAGCGGCCATAAAGCAATTCTGAAGTGATTCCAGGCACAAGTGAAAGTTCTTCGACATTTTCCATAGACGCGAGCGAAGCCCGAAAAGCCGGAGCAGAAGATGATTTTTGTCCAGACCACATAATTTGCGCCGCGGCTCTGGAA
>JAPKYY010000456.1 GCA_026394095.1 Acidobacteriota bacterium
GGTAGACTTCGCAGAAACCAACGGCCCCAAAGTCCTGGCCAGTGCCTTCCAGCAAAGCAACGGCGCCTGGGCCTCGGGCGTCAAGCAGGGCGGGGAACTCGACCTCGACAAATCCTGGTGGATCTACGCCGAGCTCGATCAATTCGCCGCCACCATGGCCATCAACAACAAAGACACTGCAAAGTATCTCGAAAGCACATACACTTATTGGTTCGACAAATTCGTCGACCCCACTTACGGCGAAGTCTGGACCACAGTCCTCAACGCAACCGGCAAGCCCCCAGTCGACGATCTCCACAAGCAATGGCCCTGGAAGAACGGCTACCACTCCCTCGAACACGCCCTGGTCGGCTACATCACCAGCCAGCAGTTCAACAACCAGCCCGTCACTCTCTACTACGCCCACAACCCCCAGGACAACACTCGTCCCTACTACTACACAGGCCAACTCACCAAAACCGACACTGTCGCCCCAGCCATTTGGCGAGCCGAATTCAAAGACGTCCACTAACAAACCATGCATCCTCTCCTAGCCATTCTCCTCGCCGGTGCTGCCCAGATCGACATCACCCCCACCTGGTTCCCCCTCATCATCAACTGCGGCATGCTCGAACGCACCGCCAACTCCGTCTCCGCGCCCCTCTACGCCAAAGCCATCGTCCTCCAGCAAGGCAACCTCAAAACGGCGATCTTAGTAGCCGACTCCTGCATGATGCCCCGCGAGCTCCTTGACGAAGCCAAAGCCATAGCTGAAAAAGCCACCGGCATCCCAGCCAACCGCCAACTGATCTCCGCAACCCACACCCATTTCGCCCCCGCCGCCATGTCCTGCCTCGGCTCGAGCGTCGACGAGCGCTACGCCAAATGGCTCCCCGCAAAACTGGCCGAAGCCATCATCGAAGCCAACAAACGCCTCACCCCAGCCCGCATCGGCAGCGCCGCCATCGCAGACCGCGAACACACCTTCGTCCGCAGCTTCATCTATCGCGCGGGCAAAGAACTAACAGACCCCTTCGGCAACAAAACCGTCCGCGCCAACATGCATCCAGGCCACGAGAACCCCGACGTCACTCTCCCCACCGGCCCAGTCGATCCAACCCTCACCATCCTCTCAATCCAGTCTGAAAAGGGCCAACCCATAGCAATGCTCGCCAACTACGCGATGCACTACTTCAACTCGAAGCCGATCTCCAGCGACTATCCCGGCGTCTTCGCCAAACAATTCGAGCAGCGCATCAACGCCCCCAAAGACTTCGTCACGATCATGAGCCAGGGCACCAGCGGCGACCTCATGTACATGGATTATTCCAAACCAGCCAACAAAGATCTAACAATTGAAACCTACACCAGCGGCATCGTCGATAACGCCCTCAAGGCCTACAACTCAATCGAATACGAAAAGCGCCCCACCCTCAAGATGCTTGAAACCGAGCTAAGCCTAACCCGCCGCCTCCCCTCACCAGAACGTCTGGAATGGGCCAACAAGCTCCTCGAAACAATGGGAACAAACAAACCCAAAAACCAACCCGAAGTCTACGCAAGAGAAGCGGTCTATCTCGACAAAGAACCGAAGCGAACCCTCAAGCTCCAGGCCCTGCAAATCGGCACGCTAGCCATCGCCTCATGGCCCAACGAAGTCTACGCCATCTCCGGCCTCAAACTCCGCACGCGAACAAGCTTCCCCAAGCTAATGAACATCGAGCTAGCCAACGGCGCCGAAGGCTACATACCCCCGCCAGAGCAACACACCCTCGGCGGCTACACCACTTGGCCAGCCCGCAGTGCCGGCCTCGAAGTCCAGGCAGAACCCAAAATCCTGGCCACTCTAACTGGTCTTCTCAATCAACTGGGTAACAAGCCAAAACCCACAACACAACCCAAAAACTACTGGCCTATGGAAGACCTCGAATCCAATGCAGACCTGAAGATAGAAGGCCCCCACGCCTTCGCCGTCCCAGGCAAAACCGGCCACGCCCTCTATCTAGCCAACGCAAGCCTCACCCTCAACAAGCCTCTCAAAACCTACAAGCTAAGCTTCTGGATCTGGCCCGCCGAAACCCGCCAGTGGGCTCAGGTAACAATCGAGCAAACCAAGGCAACCCGCCGCACTACCACCAACGGCCAACTCACCAGCGAAACCGCCCCCACCCCAACCCTCCAGCTATTAAACAACTTCGAAGGTGCCATCGACGAGATAACGCTCCTGCCTTAAACACAACCTCGCCAAATCCGGTATCGTTAACACTGGATCATCCCTTCAGTATGAGCATCACTTTGAGTCTGAATCCCGAAACAGAAAAGACCTTGTCGGCACGAGCAGGGCAGCTGGGGCTTTCTCTCAACGACCTCTTACAAGAACTGGCCAATCGTGAGGCTGCGGCGTTATCGGAGCCAATGCTAAGTGGTGGCGAAAAAGCTAAAGCATTCCTCGCTTGGGCTGATAGCTTCCCCGATACCCCTCCGCTCTCCGATGACGCAATCAGTCGCGAGAGTCTCTACCCGGATCGCTGGTAGATGAACTTCCTGATCGATACGAACCTGCTAATTCGCTGCGTGCAAAAGCGCCATCCTTCCTGCCGTGTCGCAAGGTAAGCACTAATCACTTTGCAGCGAGAAAATCATGGCCTACATCTCTCCGACCAAATCGTTGCTGAGCTTTGAAACCTCTGTACTAGGCCAATCCAGGTAAACGGGCTGGGATTGAGCGTCTCCATCACGGATCAATATGTCGATCAACTAGAGCGGTTCTTCACAATTCTCCCAGGCTCAATCCAGTCTTTTCGCATTTGGCGCAAACTCGTCGTTGACCATGCGGTGGTTGGCTCCAAAGTTCACGATACTCGCCTGGCAGCAATGATGAGCCTTTACTCAATTTCGAAAATCATCACATTCAACGGTGCTGATTTCAAACGCTTTCCCGGCATAGAAGCGATCCACCCTGCATCCTTCAGCGGCAAATCAAATTTGTAGCTACGCATGCGCCGTAGATGAACTAACCCTCGAACAAAATTGACCCCGGTTTCCTAACACCTGCGCACTCCTAAGCAAGGAACCAAACATGAAACCTCTAATCCTTGCACTCTCCCTGGCCGCCCGCCTCTCCGCCGCCGCCCTCCCCCTTTTCAACACCGGCCCAGACGCCTCTAACAATCCCCTCGGTCCAGCCAATTCCACGTCCAAACCGAACCTGCTGGAAACTCATTTCAGTCTCATTAGTGGAACTGGCATCGCCACCACCTTTCTCACCCGTTGGCAGGCTCCCTACTACAGCGAAATAGGCCTCAACGCCCGCTGGATCTCCCCTGCATTCCAACAAGCTGGCGCTGCTACATCGTTCCCAAGCGAAAATGCCAATTACTTTCTGGAGCAGACTTTCGACATGACCCCCTTCGACATCTCCACAGCCAGTCTCTCCGGCTTTTTTGCCGCTGACAATTGCGCTGAGATAAGCCTGAACTCCACCATCCTCGCCACCACCGGAGGTTCCTGCAGCGGCACAAGCCCAAGTGCCAATTTCATGACCCTAACCGCGTTCTCCGCCACCGCAAGCGCCTTCAATCCAGGCAACAACTTTCTCCGCATCAACTACTTCAACTACCTCGGCCCCGGCGCCGTCCTCGTAACCGGCCTCCAGGGTACAGCAGACCCCGCCGTCCCCGAGCCCGCCACCTACGCCCTCATCGGCGCAAGTTTAATCGCAATCCAAATCAAGAGGAGACTCAAGTAGCGACAGCAACCCAAAAGAATTCAATTCCCTCCTAAACCCACCTGCTTCAATTCAGGTGGGCTTTTAATTTCCTGCGCTAATCCCCCAGCGATCCCGAATAAGCCCGGCTCGCCAGCCTCTCCTTCGCCGCCGCCATCTTCCCGGCCACCTCCTTAGCAGCCTGCTCCCGCAAGCGCCAATGCCAGAATCCCGTCACAAAAGACGCTAGCGGAATCAGCCCCAGCAGCACATAAAGAATCTTCACCGGCACTCCACCCCAAAGTCCAAAATGCAAAGGGATGCAATACTGAATGATCTTCCGCCCCAGCCCCGCATTCCTCGTATCTTCAATCTGAACCACCTTGCCCTCATAAGGATCAATACTCAACGAGGCATGATTCCGGTTCACATTCCAGTCATCCCACTCCTTGCGCATTGTAAGTGGAGCACTGGCAGACGACGGAAAACTCACCCGCCGGATATTCCCCTCCAGCGCCGCATCCGCGATGCGCACCAACTCATCCAGATCCTTCGCCTGCCCCTTCGGCTTCACAACAACCTTCGGCGCAGCCACCTCCCCCGTCATTGCATACACCACATTCTTGGTCACATCCGGGAAGACAAACTCAAGCGTCGTCAGCGTAAAGATCAAACTGAAGGCCAGCGGGTAAATGCCTGCCACATTGTGAATGTCATAGAGCAACTTCTTGATTCCCATCCCCGCCTTGATCCGAAATCGCGACTGCCACACCGAAGCCCCAGCCCGCGCATTCGGCCACCACAACCACAGGCCCGTCAGCAACATCACCGTAACAAGAATCGCCCCGTAGCCATTCGCCGTCCACCCAGCCTGACCAAACAGCAAATAGAAATGCAGATAGCAAAGAAACCCATACAGATGCCCGGCCCGTGTCCGATCCCCAATCACCTTGCCCGTATAAGGGTTCAGATAAACGTAAAGCTGCGAAGCCTGATTCGGTCCAATGCGGATCGAATAACTCCCATCGGCCTGTGTCGGGTAATTGATATAAGAAGCCTTCAGCGTCGGATAGGCCGCCTTGAAGTTCGCCATCACCACCGATAGCGGCACCCTCTCCCCCTCCACCTTCACCCGAAGCAACTGTGGGTTCAGCCAGAGATCAATCTCCCTGCCAAACACAAGCAGACTTCCCGTGATTCCAATCACCACAAAGTACAAGCCCAGAATCAAACCCAGCCACAAATGTGCCAGGTAGTTCACCCGCTTCAGATTCCATTTCGTCTGCATAAACGCCTCCTAGAAACGATACTTCATCTGCAGCGTCACACGGCGCGGCACGCCAGGGCTTCCCGCATTCTGTGCCGAGAAGTCATCTGCAATATAGTACTTGTCCCCAACATTGGTAGCCGCCACGATAAAGCGCATGCGCTTGTAGTCGTAGCTCACGCTCGCCCCAAACAGCGCATAAGAAGGCAGCACCTGCGGGTTCACAATGTTATCCCGCAACGGTCGCTGTCCCACATAGCTCCAATACGGGGAAAACGTCAGTGAGCGGTGCAGCTGCAAAATCCCGCCCATACCCGCAATATGCCGCGGTGCCATCCTTACCCGATACCCACTGAAGTTCGTAGTAAGCGTCGGCCGGAACTCGATATGCCGCGAGTCCTGAAATGAATAGTTCGTCCAGATGAAGTGCTGCTTCACCCGCGTCTTCAATTCCGATTCAAACCCCTTCACTCGCGTCGTCGCATTCACAAAGAAGAAGTCATCCGGGCCAGACCGGAACGACCTCTGCCCATCCACCTTCCGCATGTGAAAGTAAGTCCCCTGAAAGCTCGTCCCCCGAGGTAGCCGGAATCGAAACCCGGTATCGAGGCTCTTGGTCAATTCCGGCCGCAGCAACTGCGCCACAATCACATTGTTCAGCGTCGATAGTGCGGGCACCTGCGGACGGAACCCCTCGACATAATTTCCAAACAGAATCAAATCGATGGCACTCGTCCGCAACGCATTCAAATCGACGCCGAATCGAGGGCTGGTCCGCGACCGTTGATTCCCCGATTGCACAGGCGTATCAGACCGCCGCAACAACTGGTCAAAGCTGTCGCGCCGAAACCCTGCCGTCACCCCCACCCGCCAGAACTCCAGCCGCTCCTGCAGATGGAATGCCGTAATCGTCTGCGTAAAGTAAGAACTCGTAATCGCTCCGCGAATCCCCCTCGGATCATTCCCCGCATTCGGTCCAGCTACTGGCGTGTCGTAATTCGGTCCCCGATAGGTAGGCGCATTCGCAAACGTAGGAGAATCCTGATCCTGGCTCCCGCCTTCATAGCTGAAACCCGCCACAAGGCTCGACCGAAACGCCTTCCGGTCCATCCGGTGCGTCAGAATCGTATCGTTCAACTTCGTATCCTGTACCGCCGTGCTCTCGTTATAACCCTTGTTGCTCACTGTCTCCGCTGGCAGAATCGTAATGCCACCTGTGCTGAAGCGCCGGTACCGGTTGAAGTTGAACGTATTGCTCAACACAAACCCCGAACCCAAATCGAAATCCACCCTTGGCGTGATCGAATTGAGCGTACCCTCAAACCGTGCCCCCGGAATCCCGTAATTGTCCTCCGGTCGAATCCCGTATAGCGGCTGTCCATTCAGCAGCGGCACAATCGATCCCCGGCCGCTCTTCACATCACTCCCCAAATAGCTCACCCGCAACTGCAGCCGCGAAGCAAAGGTCTGATCAAACAGAGTCGACACCGCGCGGTTATCGCGTCCTGTATTCTTCTGAAACCAGTCCGAAGCCGACACAACCGCCGATCCCGCAATCCGCCCCTTACCCAGCGGAATGCTCCCGCCCCCAAAACCTTCCTTAGTCCCAAAGCTTCCAAAGCCCGCACTCAAAAATCCCGTAATCGCCTCCGGGCTAGGTGCATCGGGAACCGTATTGAAATTCATCACGCCGGCAATGGCGCTCCGTCCATAAGACGAGCTAGAGGGCCCCTTCACAAAATCCGCCTCCTGCACCAACTGCAGCGGCAGCATGATCAAATCAGCAGACCCGTTAAACTGCCGCAAGGGCAGCCCATCCACCAGCGTCAGCACATCTGCCGTATCACGTTGCCCGCGCGTTGCCACGCGCACAAATGCATTCCCCTGCGTCGCATGCTGCAATCCCGGCACCGTCCGCAACACATCATCAAAGCTTTGCGGCGCAATCTTCTCCATCTCCGCCTTGGTCACCGTGCTAACAAAAAACGGAACCCGAAACGTCGATTCCGCCACCCGCGAGACTGTCTCGATACTCGCCGCCACAGCCGATGGCTGCAACACAATCTCCCGCTCTTCACTTTTGTTGAGTTCAACCACCTCATCGACCAGCGCAAAGCCTTCCTTCTCAACCACCAACCGGTAGCTCGCAGCACCCAAGCCGGTAAACTCAAACTTCCCCTCAGCACTCGAGACCCCGCTCAACTTCTTGGGTCCACTCAGATTCAAAACAGCCCCCGGAACCACACCCCCCGATCCGTCCTTCAACCGCACCGTCAAACTGAACTGACCAAAGGCAGAGAGCGCCAAACCCATCACCAAAGCGAATTTCAACATGAGATTTAGTCTAGTCAATCACAACACACAGGATGTGAAAAACCGATGAACGGGCGAAACCGTCAGGTGGGCGGGATCAATGCTCGCCAGCAAGTCCTCCCACTTCGTAATCGCAGTTTCCCCGCCTGGCCGGAATTCAGCTATGTTTGAAAGTATGGAAGGTGCAGGATGAACATTGAAATTACCATGCCCGAACTCGAGGCATTGATTCAGCAACACCTGCGCAACGGCACCTTTAAGAGCCCGGAAGACGTGATCCTCCATGCGCTCCGTTCGACAAAGCTCCAACCATCCGTGCAGGCTCCAAACACTCCTTCTGAGCAAGCCAGCTTTGGCAACCTCTCAGATCTTCTCCTCAGTTCGCCACTATCTGGCGCCAACCTGGATCTCACACGAACTCAGGACTATCCGCGTTCTCTTGATCTCGAATGAATGGATTCCTAATCGATACAAACGTACTCTCTGAGTACAATCGCATCGGCGGTCCTGACCCCGGAGTCCGGTCGTGGCTTGAGTCCACCGACCGGGAACTTCAATTCGTAAGTGTGATCACCTTTGCCGAAATCCAAAAGGGAATCGGCCTCCTTGCTGAGGGAAAGCGCCGCACAGAACTAGATCGTTGGCTAAATCAAGATCTTGAATCGTGGTTCAACGGTCGAGTCCTGCCTGTGGACCGGTTGGTAGCCAGACACTGGTCAGAACTTGTTGTTGCCAATACTAGATCGGGCCGCCCAATCCCAACTTTGGATTCGCTCATTGCCGCAACGGCTTTGGCTCACAATCTGGTAATCATCACTCGCAACACAAAGGACTTTGAAGGCACTCCAATTTCAACGCACAATCCGTGGAGTACTGTCTAATCCCAATCCGCGCAGCGCGTGCGGCCACATAAGCCCCTCCAGCCCTGATACGATAAGCGCATCGTGCGTTACGGAATCCTCATAATCGCGGCCACGCTCTCCGCCGCCCCGCCCGACCCCGCCGAGCACTTTGAGCTCAAGGTCCGCCCCATCCTCGCCAACCGCTGCTTCGGGTGCCACTCCACCGCTCCCCTCGGCGGCCTCGCTATGACCTCTCGCAACGGCCTCCTCAAAGGCGGCAAAACCGGCCCCGCCGTCGTCCCCGGCAACATCACAGACTCCCTCTTGGTCCAGGCCATCGAACACACCAACGACAAGATGAAGATGCCCCTCGGCGGCTCCAAAATCCCCGAACCCGAAATCGCCACCCTCAAGCAATGGATCAAAGACGGCGCCTTCTGGCCCGAAGCCAAAGTCGAAGCCATCAAAACTCCCACCTACACCATCACCGAAAAGCAGCGTCAGTTCTGGGCCTTCAAACCCATCACCAAACCCGCTCTCCCAGCCATCGAAAACAAGCAGTGGCCCACCTCCCCTCTCG
>JAPKYY010000906.1 GCA_026394095.1 Acidobacteriota bacterium
GCTCTCAAGTTACTTTTTACGGAAATCGCCCGGACATCCCGTCTTTGCTTGCCTCTGCTGACCTCTTTGTGTTTCCAAGCCAATCCGAAGGCCTGGGGCTGGCTGCACTCGAAGCCCAGGCAGCCGGTCTTCCCACTCTGCTCGCATCGCACCTTCCGCAAGAACTCAACATGCTGCCGGCGCTCACACGGCGTTTGGCCCTTGATTTGCCTATTACTGAGTGGGTGAATCTCGTTTTGGAAATGCGTAACATGCCACATCTCGATAGACTCCAGCGGCAAGCCGCCCTTCTGGATTCTCCTTACTCAATTGAAACCAACCTCTGTACCCTGACTCAGATCTATGCCAGCTAAGAATCCAAGTGTCCTAAATCTGGTTGTCGACCAGCGCTTCCTGCAGAGCCCGGATGGCTCTGTCTGGAGCCACACTCCCCCGACCTATGACTTCCTGAAATTGGCTCTCGAAGTATTCGATAAAGTTCGCGTGATCGGCCGAACTGCCGCAGTGTTGGCTCCCCCTCCCAATGTCCGCCTGGTTAATGGCCCTGGCGTTGAACTGATTGCTATACCCAGCTATGTCGGCCCATTTCAGTATTTGCGCCGTCATTCCAGCATCTCCACCGTTCTGTCTCAAATCACTCATTTGGACGGCGCATTTCTCTTGCGAATTCCTTCTCAGACTGGTTTTCTACTGGCCTCACGTCTCGAACGTATCCAGCGCCCTTATGCGGTGGAAATTCTGACCGATCCGCACGATTTTTTCGCTCCAGGCGTTTCCCCTCATGGGCTCGCCTATCTCTTCCGGCCTTATTTCTGCCGCCGCTCGCGTGAACTCTGCGCGCGCGCCCGGGTCGCAAACTATGTGACTGGTTCCTCCACCCGCAAGGCCAACCCCGCCAGTTCCGCTCTCTGGTCTGACAGCATCTCCGATGTAGACCTACCTCCGGACGCATTCTTGCCGCTGAGGACCAGGCCTTCTGGCGCTCCCCTTGAGATCATCAGCGTCGGGTTTCTCGATCTCCTGTACAAGGGGCAAGACCTGCTGATCCGGTCTCTGGCTCAATGCAGCCAGCAGGGTCTGGATTTCAGGCTTACCTTCGCCGGCGACGGTGAAAGCCGCACTAGACTCCTCGAACTTGCTGTTGCATCAGGCATTGGCGATAAGGTCGCCATCACAGGTGCACTCGGAGGTGCCGAACACGTTCGTTCCTGGCTGGCGCGTTCTGACCTGTTTGTTCTACCCTCTCGCGCCGAAGGTATTCCCCGCGCATTGCTTGAGGCTATGGCTGCCGGGTTGCCTGCCATCTGCAGCAACGTCGGGGCCATGCCTGACCTTCTACCTTCAAGATGGATTGTCCCCGCCAATTCCTCCGAAAGGTTGTCAGCAAAGCTGATGGAATTTGCGGGCATCCCGGAGCATTGGCCTGAAATGTCTGCGCAGAATCAGGCAACAGCCAGAGGCTTTGAGCGATCCGTTCTTCAGCCTCAGCGAAAACAATTCTATGAGGCCATCCGTGAATACTCGACCAGCCATTCATCCGGACAGGAGCTGCCCAATGCTGCCTGATTTCAATCTCCCAATCCTCCTCAACAATCAACCACGTTACCCGTCTATTCAGCAGGGCCAACTGGTTGATTCGCACAGCGGGCTTGCCACTCTTTTTGCGAACGCGGGCCTAGATCCAGTTAATCCATTCAGCCAATGGATCCAGCCTGGCATGAGAGTTTTGATCAAACCGAATTGGGTCCGCCACGCAGCCGAAGACTGGTCTGTCCTGGAGGCTTTGGTCACTCATCCTTCTCTCCTGCGCCCGGTTGTGGAATATGTGGCTCGTGCACTCACTAACTCGAAGGGTTTAGTTGAAGGTCAGATCATTCTCGCTGACGCTCCTCTGCAGAGCGCGAATTTTGAGCTTCTTTTGAAGCAGAGTGCTATTGCGCCGCTTCTGCTCGATTGGCGCGCTCGTTCCATCCCGGTCCACCTACGCGACCTCAGACGGGTGATTGCCGAAACG
>JAPKYY010000551.1 GCA_026394095.1 Acidobacteriota bacterium
ATCGCGGCCTCGCCACCGCGGCTTTCCAACCCTAAGCGATCAAGCCCACCCAGCAAGACCCCGCTGACTTCGATCAGTTCTGGGCTGCAGGCAAAGCCGCTCTTGCAAAATTACCAATTGACGCAAAATTGACGCTGCTTCCCGAATACGGCAACGCTACCGTCGATTGCTACCACCTCAACATGCAAAACGTGGGGATGAATACAGCCCCGTCGCGCTTCTACGGGATTTTGTGCGAGCCCAAGGCTCCAGGCAAATATCCCGCTCTTCTCAGCGTCCCAGGTGCTGGCGTCCGTCCCTACCGTGGCATGGCGGAAATGGCAGCAAAAGGCATCATCACCTTGCAGGTGGGTATCCACGGCATCCCGGTCACCATGGAGCAATCTGTCTATGATTCTCTT
Source organism: Acidobacteriota bacterium (assembly GCA_026394095.1). Lineage (GTDB taxonomy): Bacteria > Acidobacteriota > Terriglobia > Bryobacterales > Bryobacteraceae > Bryobacter. The sequence continues at coordinate 402 of JAPKYY010000551.1, forward strand.
GGCGCCGGCGCTCTTGCCAACTATATGGCTTTTGGCATCGATAGCCGCGATCGCTATTATTACCGCCGCGTCTACCTTGGCTGCGTCCGAGCGAATGATTTTCTCACCACCCACCCCAAGTGGGACGGCTCAAACCTCGCCGTCACCGGCGGTAGCCAGGGCGGAGCGCTCTCGATCGTCACGGCTGCTCTCGATCCTCGAGTGAAAGGTTTGGCCGCATACTATCCAGCGCTGTCTGACGTCACGGGCTACCTTCACAACCGTGCTGGCGGCTGGCCCCATATGTTCAGGCCAACTGAAGGCATCTACTTCCATCGCACCCCTGAGAAGATCGAAGCCACAAGCTATTACGACGTCGTCAATTTCGCCCGCCGCCTCAAAGTGCCAGGCCTTTATTCCTGGGGCTACAACGACGAGACATGTCCGCCAACCTCAATGTATTCCGCCTACAACGTAATCCCTGCGCAAAAGAAACTTCTCCTCGCTCTTGAGACTGGTCACAATAATGTCCCCGAGCAGGTTGCCGAAGTCCAGTCCTGGCTTCTGGCTTTCCTGAAGCGCGTGCAATAGTCCAAACATGCTCTTTCTAATCGCAGTCTTGTCAATTGCCGGAGTCATCACTGAGGACGGCGCAAAACTCCTGAAGGCCAGCGAAGCCGGCGGCAGTGAGGGCCCCGTTTGGGATGGTAAAGGCAACCTCTACTTCACCGGCAAAGGCCACATCTTCAAGCTCGATTCAAGTGGCCAGACACAAGTATTCCGCGAAGCTTCCGGCGGTGCCAACGGCCTCTTCTTCGACAAGCAGGGCCGGCTCATCGCCTGCGAAGCCGCCAATCGCCGCGTCACCAGAACAGAGGCTGACGGCACTATTACTGTCTTGGCAGACTCCTTCGAAGGCAAGAAATTCAACTCCCCCAACGACCTCACAATGGACAGCAAGGGCCGCATCTATTTCAGCGATCCTCGCTACGGCAACCGCGACAACATGGAGATGAGCGTTGAAGGTGTCTATCGCATCGATGCCCCAGGCAAAGTCACGCGCGTCCTCGGCCGCGATCTGGTCGATCGACCCAATGGGCTTTTGGTCAGCCCCGGAGATCGTTTCTTGTACGTAGCCGATAACAATAACAACAACCCCGGTGCGCCCAGAAAGCTGTGGCGCTTTAAGCTCGGTGCAGACGGTTCGGTCCAAAGCAAAAGCCGCAAGCTCATTTACGATTGGGGCGACGGCCGCGGCCCCGACGGCACGGAGATGGATGCCAAAGGCCGTCTCTTCGTGGCAGGCGGATTGAACAAACCTCATCCCCCCCATGAGACAGACAACAAGAAGGGAGGCGTCTACGTCCTCTCCCCTCAAGGCAAAGTCCTCGAATTCATTCCCGTCCCACTCGACGAGGTAACCAACGTCGCCTTTGGTGGCGCCGACATGCGTACCCTCTATGTCAGCGCTGGTGGCACCATCTGGAGCATCCGCGTCAAGACTCCTGGCAACGGTCCGAACTAATTGCGAGAGCTGTAGTTTCCAACGATGGCTTTTCCAGGAAACACATTCTCAACCGTCTTGCCATCAGACACAACGGCCACACCATTCACGATCACCTGGGCAATTCCCTTTGCGAACTGCGGCCCGGTTTCATAGGTCCCCGTATCCTTCACCGTATCGGGGTCAAACACAGTAATGTCCGCATCCGCCCCAACCTTGATTCGTCCCTTGTTCTTCATCTGTGGAGCCATCGCCTCCAGCCTCTGCGCAGGCATCAACGTCATCCTGCGCAACGCCTCCATCAGCGGCGTCGCCTTCATCTCCCGCACATACTCACCCAGCACCTTGCTAAAAGTTCCGCCGCCACGCGGATGGGCTCCCTTCGCATACGGCATGCCATCAGAAGCAACAATCACAAAGGGCGAAGACATCGCCATCCGAATCCACTCTGGCTTCATACTGTGCTGA
>JAPKYY010000847.1 GCA_026394095.1 Acidobacteriota bacterium
AAACGCGTGCTGGCACCGGGCGGCATCTTTCTCTTCGCTGAAGAACCGATGCGCCGGTTGCTCACTGCCCGGCTTTATCGATGCCCCTATTACGACACAATGAAGCCGTGGGAGCGAAAGCTCTACGACTGGGGCCTGCTCGGTTTTCTCGTGAAAGATGTGATTGGTGCCCATCAGGAGGAATCCTTCGGTATCCATCAAAATCACCGGATGTATCTGAGCGACTGGCATAACCTCATCAAGAAACACTTCGCCGAACAACGCTATAAGCTCTATGTGCCAGAGCGTGGCTGGGCCGAACGTTGGGTGAGAAGGATTGCGATTCAGCTAGACCCGCACAAGTCGGAATGGCGGGCTGCTCGTCTGATGGGTGGCACTCTGGCTGCGATCTGTCGCAAGGCAGGTAAGCCCCGCGAATTTGATTCGTCCGCGCCATTTGAAAGCCTCTTCCGCTGCCCGGACTGCGGGGGCAACCTGCAGAAAGGTGCAGACCAGACGCTTCGTTGTGACTCTTGCGCTTACGAAGCGGCTCTGAACGAAGGCGTTTACAACTTGCTGCCTTCCCATGACAAGCGTGAATTGTATCCCGGGGATCGAGGCGACATTATTGACTTCTCGCTGCCCTCGCATGAGAAGCATCTGGGGCATGGCTGGCATGATCTGGAAGGTGTTTACGGGAATAAGTACCGGTGGGTGGGGGCTCGTGCTTCGGCCTGGCTTGAGAACGTAAAGGGCGGCGAACAACGCCTGCGCCTGCGAGGCTTTGCACCGGAGGCAATCTTCCAGGCGAGCCCGCGGCCGATCGTAGAAGTCTTCGTGAACGGACTTCCACTCAAAGCGTGGCCTCTCGATCGCAACGGCCTCTTTGCTCTCGAAGCCAATTTGCCCGATGCGCCGCGTTATGAACTTGAGATTCGTGTGAGCCCGGTTTGGAGTGCCCCGAATGACGATCGCGAACTGAGCGTCAACTTCGGTATGTTGCGGCTCATCCCACCGGAATAAGCACGTAGGCCAGAATGGCCAGAATGGTGCCAGCGGCGACGCTGATCAGGCCCCAGGCTTTTCGCTTGGGTAGTGTCAAGACCATCAGGAATCCGGTGATGGAACTCACCACGATCCAGACACAAGTGATGTCCATCAGAAGCCGCCAGACCCAGCCTGTGGCTGCGCCTTTGTGGAGATCTGCCATCGCACCGATCCAGCCTCTTTGCTCCCGATGGATTTCTCCCTTGCCAGTAGCCCGGTCGATGCGTACTTGAGCCCGCTGCCCGGGGCTCATCAAAGAGATTTCGATTTCCCGTTCTCTCACTTCGAAGCGCTCGACTCCCAGCCCGGTCTTCAGGTGGCTGAGTACTTGCTCCCGCTGGGCCTGTTGCGCCAACTTAAGGGGCAAGCTGAGCGCCTGGTCAGTGGCTTTGGCTTCGTCCAGCCCGAAGGATTCATGCGTGAGCTGGATGCCGCTCAGCGCAAAGAACAGAAATAAGGTGAAGCCGAGCAAAGATACATAAATGTGTAAATTGCGGCTCCATTTCATCAACTCCTTGCCAAGGACACTCATGCCGTTACGCTTGCGCCTCCGCCACTGGACCCGGTCTTCTTCCACCACTCGAAGAGATCGGGCAGCCAGCGACGCCGCTCTGTCCAGACGCTGATATTTCGAAGTACTTTTCCGCTCATGTCTTCAGCCCAGACTGCGACATAGGGTCTGCGGACGCGATAGCCTTCGATCGTCTTCAGCGTGAGCGTGATGGTGACCTGTTGCTGCTGGGGCCAGGCTGAGGCAGCGACTCGCTTTAGTTTCGTTTCGAAGCCACCATGTTGCCAGGAGCTTCCATCAGGCCGAACTACCAGACAAGCACTTCCTGCCGTGCTCTGCACCAGGCGCCTGCCTGCCGCCTCATCGAGAACACACAGAGCGGTTGAGAGCGCATTGGCCGTGACGGAATCTTTGGCCGTGACCGTTGCAGATAAAGCCCCACGAGCCGTCAGCCCGGTGCGCGGATCGATCAGGTGGCTTGCGCCTCGCTCGTAGCCACCACTGGTGGTTACGGCTCCGGATCGCAACTCAAATTCGTCCAGCGGAGCAGCATTGTCATGCCACTGCTGCGGGTTTGCGACTCCAATCTGCCAGGCACCACCGCGTACGGCAATATCTCCACCGATGTTGAGCAGCATCCCCCTTGCGTCAGGGGCTGCCTTGAAGGCCGCCTCAATCGCTCGCTCGACGATGAAGCTTTTACCGAGGGCGTTGACGTCTCGCTTAGTACCGGTTGAGCAGGAGATGGCGCCGCCGCTGCGCTGCTGCCAATGTGCATAGAGTTCGAGCAATTCCTTAAGTTCAGCCGGGACGGGGCCGTTTTCTCCGCGTGATTGCCACTGCGAGATTGCGCTTGTCGCGTCGTAGGTGCTTAGAATCGAACGCAGCCGCTCTACTTCGGCGAGACAGGCTTCAAAGGCTAGCGTTCCGTCTCCGTCGACCTGGAACTCCAGAGACGTGCCCAATACATTTTCTTTTCGAAATGTTTCAATCTGCCTGCCGGTTGCCTGGCCAATTGCAGCAACGGCACTCAGCAACCAGCTACGTCTCAGTATTTGTGGATTTGGTTTCATGCTTGTCTCTTCTGTCGACGAAGCCGTAGACGTTTTGAGTTACGACGTCCGGGACTCTTTACTGGTTTTTTACACGGCCCTTGACTCGCTCGCGCAGAGCGAGCCAGCGACGCTTCCAAAAGCCACCTCGCGCCTTTTCTTTGGCCCAGCGGGACTTCCACCAGCGCACCACAGGAAAACTCTTCCAGACTCCATAGGCGGCTTCTCTCAGGGCCGTGACTTTTTCGAATAGCCAGAGGCACCAGCCAATTGTAAGCAAGGCCTCGCGTGTCAATTGGAAGATGCGTGCTACCAGCGCCGTACCCATGATTTTGGCCGCAAAGATGGTGCTAAGCCCCAATATCTTTTGGCAGTTTGCCGAGCCAGGCAAAGATGAAGGACAGCCTCCACTGGACTTCCTCATAGGCGAGGACGACTGCCAGCAAAAGCAGCAAGATCCATCGGACTGCCCGACGCAACCAGCGCTTCACGGTTTTAGGCCTTGTGGTCGAGGGCTTTGGTCGAGTCGATTCCAAGCCAGCAGAGTGCACCAATAAAGTAAGCTGTGGCCGAAATGTAGACCGTGATGGTGAAGTCGTTACCGGTCTGCTTGAGGACGTAACCAATCACTACGGGGGCTACGCCGCCAGCGAAATTGCCCATCATGTTCATGCTGCCAGAGAGCGTACCGGCAAACTTGCCGCCCACATCCATACACGTATTCCAGGCTGGAGGCATGACAAGGTCGTTGCAGAAACTCGCCATCGCGATTACGCCAACGATTACCAGCGGCTCTCTCAATTGCATCGCGACAATGAGCAGGATTCCAGCCATTGTCATTCCGAATACAGCTACGATCTTGCGGGCCTTGCGGGCATCGCCGAGCATTACTGCCAGCTTGGGTGTGATGAAGCCGCTGACCAGGCAGCCGATGCCGCCGAGAAAGAGCGGCATGCCGCTGAGTACGGCTCCGCCTGCTTTGAGGTCGAAATTCAGGGAATCCTTCAGGTAGGTTGGGAACCAGGTGATGTAGAAATACCAGCCGTAGCTCAACATGAAGTATTGAACCCAGAGCAGCCAGATGCTGCTGGAGGCGGCAAAGCGTCCCCAGGGCACGCTGCCATGATCGTCGGCCATCTTGATGCTGTCGCCGATGATCTCGAGCTCGGCAGGGTTGACGCTCTTGTGATCTTTGGGGTTGTCACGGTACCAGAAGTAAAAAACCGCTGACCATACTACGCCGAGGCAGCCGAAAAGCTGAAAGGCCGTACGCCAGTCGATCATCTGAAACAGAGCCGCCATTAAGAGCGGAGTAAAGGCTCCTCCCCAACGGGCGCTCATCCAGACGATGCCCTGGGCTCTGCTCTTTTCGGCCGGAGGAAGCCAGGTGGAAAATGCCTTGGTGATGTTGGGGAAAGCTCCTGCTTCGCCAGCCCCGAAGAGGGCCCGGACGATCAGCAGGTAGGTGTAGCTCATGGCCCAGCCAGTGGCTGCTGTAAAGAAGCTCCACCACAATACAATACGGGTCAAAACTTTCCGCGGCCCCATCTTGTCACCCAACCACCCGCCTGGGATTTCAAACAACGCGTAAGCCCACGCGAAGGTTGCCAGCACCCAGCCAAACTGGGTTGAATCGAGACCCAAATCTTCACGCATCTTGGGGCCGGCAAAAGAAATCGATACTCGATCAATGTAGGTAATGATGGAAAGGACTACGGCGAAAACAATCACCCAGTGTCTGGTTTGGCTTGGCTGCATAAACTAGCCGAGACTATCACAGTATTGTCTGGAACTGGCGGTTGTCATCCCAGTAAGAGCCCGTTGCCGCGAGTATTGTTTCCACCAGCAAGTAAAACAGGGTGAATGGCCCTAAATTTGCTGAAGAATGCAAACTTCATTTGCCTTCTGGCTGCTTACGGTTTATAAACAAGAGTAGACTTTTCTCAATGTTTGAATCCACGATCATCCGCCGCGCCGGTCTTGCCCTTGGGCTATTGACGGCAAGTGTGTATGTAGTCGTTGCACTACTGGGTCCGAATGGTGTGCCTGCTTTGCTTAAGCAGCGCCAGGATCTTCAGGTTCTTGAAACCCAAAATGCAAACCTCGCACGTGAGCGCGATGAGTTGCGCTACCGGGTGGGTGCCCTTGAGCGCGATTCGCAAACGCAGGAACTGGAAGTGCGCCGCCAGCTTGGCAAAGCCAAGAAGGGCGAGGTGATCATTAAGGTTGACCCTCCGAAGCAATAGGCGGCTATGAAGCGCCGGTCCTTCCTTGCTACCGCTGCCATTCTAGGGGCCCAACCGCGTCCTGCCCGCACCCTGCTCAATCACTTCTACGCAACCGTCGACTCCCAAACCTACGCTGCCATCGAAGCTAACGCTTTTCTCAAAGAACGCTTTGCCCCGTTTGAGAAGCGGACAACGGTGCGCAACGACAGCACTTACTCTGGCCTTTACTTCTACGGCGATCAAACCTACTTCGAATTCTTTGAAGCCAATACGGGAGACCGAAAGCCGGGCGACGCCGGTGTCGCCCTTGGCCTTGAGGAAAGCGATGGCTCCGAGCGGTTGCGAGTGGAATGGCAGAAGCTCCGCCCCAGCATCACCAATATGGTGACCCGTAAGCTCGGGGAAGAAGTGATCGACTGGTTCCAGATGACGAGCTTCGAGGAGACTCGAGCGAATTCTGCTGTTGAGGGATTGCGCCTCTTTTCGATGCAATATGCGAAAGACTTTGTTCGACGCTGGGACCCGTCCAGCCCGAATACAATCCGCCAGCGTGATGTTCTGCACGCATACTGCGCGAAATTGAAGCTGATCCCAATGCGGGAGCGAAGCCTTTTGCAGGATGTGCAGCGGATTGAGATTGCATCTCCGGAAGCTGGCATTCGTGTTCGAGCGGGACAACTGGAGGCAGCAGGCTGGAAGCTGACCCCCGCCAGGGATTCGATTCTGGCCACCGGCACTAACGCCGAGATCCTCTTTCGATTTGCTCCAACCATTGTTGGCGTCACCAGCATTGAATATTCGCTTAAGCGGTCGTCGCCCCCAGCCAAACACCAGATTGGCAGTACAACGCTTGAGATTCTGCCGGGTAAGCGTGCGCTATGGCGCATCAAGGCTTGACTCTCACTCACTGCCTGCGATAGCAATGGTGCGTGAAACTTTTGCTCTCGATTGCTCTGCTTGCCGTATCCCTCTCTGCGGCCTCCCCGGAAGAAGACGTCCGCGCCGCTGAAAAGGCCTGGACCGAAGCCGTCATCAAACAGGACATCCCGGCCCTCGAGCGCATCTTCTCTCCAGACCTGATCTATGCCCACTCCACAGGCAACATTGAAACCAGGGATGAATACATTGCCCGCCTGAAGACGGGCAAGCAACGCTACGACACGATGACTTATGAAAAGTCAAAGGTCACAATCCACGGTAGCTCTGCTGTTATGCATTCCGTGACACGATTCACAGGCAAGAACGATTCGGGTGCCTTTAACGACCACCTGATGGTGATTCACTTCTGGGTCAAGAAGGGGAAGGCCTGGGTGTTGGTTGCACACCAGACCACCCGCATTCCCTAGTTCACCCGGATTGGCAGTGATGACACGAAGCGCCATCCGCCCGAGTTGGTGAGAGAGCCTTCGATGATGTAATCGCCTGCGGTGAGATTTTCTATCAGGAGTTCTTTCTCCCAGCGACGGTCGACTACAGATTCTTCGCTCAGACCGTCGATGAAGACTCGGTCCTTGCTCCATTGCCAAACCAGTTCGCCCACACGATTGAAGACTTTGATGTCAAACTGCTGACCTGTTGAGAAGCGAAGCGGAATCGGCTCGCCGTTTCTGCTGGACAGGCGCATCGTGATCCGCGTGCGAGCTTCTCCCAGTTCTGACCTGAGTGTCTGGCTGGGCAGGGAAATGTCGAACAGTGCGCCAGTCTGGCTTGCGTAAATCAGGTTGCCGACCTTTGCTTCTACCAGATCATAAGTTACCGGGCCGATGAAGGTGGAAACCACACGCCTTACCAATCCAAGGTTGGCCACGTAGAGTTCTTCGGTGATCGCGTTGTCCGGGCACCCGCCTTCATACTGAATCTTCAGGGCAGAAAGGGATTTCCCTCGCTGGCCCCAATCCACCAGCTCTTCGCTGACATGGGCGTTCTGCAAACATGAGCCGAGTTGGGTGGGGTAGCTGCCGGCAAAGCGAGTGAGTAACTCGGTCTTGTCCTGATCTTCCTGGAACCAGCGTAAGTCCCCATTCTGCTCACGGCTCAACCAGGCACGCTCTGGCCGGTAGCCGGCAACCCGGTAATAGTCACGCTCGTCTTTGCTCAGCAATGTGTAGCTGATCCGAACTTCTTGTTGGGAGCCATTGTCACTTCTCAGAATCCAATAGTTTCCACCGGACAGAGGCAGATAATCTGCCGCGCTCAGCAGGGAGCTCGACAATATGATGAATGAAAGTAAATACCGCATACTCAAAACGCGCAATGTGCCAGGGATTGTGGCTCATTGCGCGTTTCGCTTTGCAGTCTTTGGAAGTGGATTAGACCTTGTCGGGAACCACGTAGGGCTTGCGGTAATTCCGCTTCAGCATCTTGTCGGCTTCGGCATCGCCTACGAACTTCTCTTTGGCTGAATCGAAGGTTAACTGGCGTCCGAGGCGATAGGAGATGTTTCCCAGATGGGCGAGGCCGCTTGATAGATGCGCTGTCTCTACCGGGCCGTTCTGGTCGCTGGTCTTGCGGCTGTAGACTGCCTTGATGAAGTTCGCCCAGTGGTTGCCGCCTGCCTTGCGCTCAGGACCCTTCTCTTTTTTCTGGCCGAGGTAGGTTTCAAAGGTGTCGTAGCCTTTCACCACAAGGTAGCCGTCGGTGCCGTAGAAGATGTTGCCGACGCTGGCGCCGCCTTCATCGTTGGTCATCCAGTGGCGTACTTCAAACTGGATCATCTTCTTTTCTTTCGGATAGTGGTAGAGCGAGGTCTGCACTTCGGGCGTCTCTTTATCGTCGTCGAAAGTGAACGTGCCGCCGAGTGATGGGATCTTTTCGGGGAAACTTTCGATGCCAAGGCCCCACATGCACATGTCGGTTTCGTGGATGCCCTGGTTGCCTACGTCGCCATTGCCCCATTCCCAATGCCAGTGCCAGTTGTAATGCACATGGCGGCGGCTGAAGGGCACGTGCTGCGCCGGGCCTTCCCAGATGTCGTAATCGAGGTTTGCTGGCACCGGTTCGGGTTGCTTGTTGCCGATCGACGGCCTCCAGCGGAAGACCAGGCCACGCGACATGTAGACGTTGCCGATGACACCCTTGCGCATCAGGGCGACGGCTTCCTGCAGGGCTTCGCTCGAGCGCAACTGCACGCCGTGCTGCACGATGCGGTTGTACTTCTTGGCGGCTTCTACCATCTTGCGGCCTTCAAAGATGTTGTGGCTGCCGGGCTTCTCTACATAGACGTCTTTGCCCGCCTGGCAGGCCCATATGGCCGCCAGCGAGTGCCAGTGGTTGGGGGTTGCAATTGAGACGGCGTCGACTTCTTTGTCGTCGTAGACCTTGCGCAGGTCTTTGTAGGTTTTGATCTTCTTGCCGTACTTGCTCTGGAATTCATCCGCGCGCTTGGTGAGTAGATCGCCGTCGGGGTCGCAGATGCCGACGATCTCGGCGTCCTTGAGACCCATGAATCCGGCGATGTGGTCTTTGCCGCGGCCGTTTACGCCTAAGGTGACTACCCGGATCTTGTCATTGGGCGACCGTGCCGCCTGCACCAGTGGTGCTGCCATGGCACCCATCAAGAATATGCGTCGCGAACTCATTTTGCAGCTCTCCTTTTCCGCCTATCCTATCACTATGAGTTCCCCTTCACTTCCTGATGTCCAAGCTGTTCATGAGGCGTTTATTAGGACTGCCGTAGCTCGTCTTCGCCAGCAGGAATCCCGGATTCACGATTGCATCCAGCTCTTGTCGGAAGATCAGGTCTGGTCTCGCGGGAATGAGAATTCCAACTCGGTGGCGAACCTGGTTCTGCACCTGATCGGGAACCTGGGCCAGTGGGTGGTTGCCGGTGTTGGGGGCCAGCCGGATCATCGCGATCGCGATGCTGAATTCCAGACCCTTTCCGGAATCACGCGTGAGGAGCTCTCGGCTCGCCTCAAGGCCAGGATGGATCAAGTGGTAGATGTGATCGAAAATGTTCCCGCTCACAGACTGCTCGAAATCGTCACGCCACAGGGGCAATCGCTGCCGGTGATGGAGGTTATCACACACATAACAGAGCACTTCTACCACCACGGGGGGCAGATCATGCTGCTTACCAAGCTCTTTTTGAACGTCGATTTGGGCTACTTCAAACATCTCGCTTCAAAAAAACGTTAGTAAAACTAAAACGAATCCTTAATAAAAAAAACAACTGCGTCCGATAAAAAAGATTACAACTCGCAGCGTTTTCCGAGTATCTTTATTACCGAGGCCCAGTTTGCCAAATGCGATCTTTGTTGACCGCCACCATCACACTAACTCTGTGCACAATGCCTGCGCTCCGCGCAGATTCCCTCCCCAATCTCACGGTTTTGCTATCGGTTGACGGCAAAGCTTCCACTGCTGCGTTGAACGAGATGAAGTCTGAACTCAACTCGATCATGAAAGAAACAGGTCGCAATCTGGACGTCCGGCTACGTAGCCAGGCTTCTGCCAATGAGACTTTCGAGGACGTCGTCCTGGTGAAGCTGAAGGGCACCTGCAAGATGGAGCGAATGATCCCCTTCATGGACGAACGAGGCCCGTTGGCCTGGACTCATTCGACTGACGGTGCGATTCTGCCCTTTGCAGAAGTTTCATGCGACCGGATTGCCAATGCTGTAGCGGGCGCGCTATGGGGTGGCGAGCGCAAGCAGGCAGACAAGCTGCTGGGACGCGCCATGGGGCGTGTGCTGGCGCATGAGCTCTATCACATCATTGGAAAGACTCACGAGCATAACGCGGATGGTTCGCTGGCCAAGGAAGCGATCTCGGCCAAGCAGTTGATCTCGGATAAGCGGATCACTTTTGACATGCGGGATCTCAACCGGATGACGCCGTAGGCGTTAGTCCTTAAAGACCCGCGCAAAGAGCTTGTCGATATTCTTGAGCT
>JAPKYY010000094.1 GCA_026394095.1 Acidobacteriota bacterium
TACCGCCAATACACCACAAGCCACCTCGAGCGTATCCGCTTCCTCAAACAGTGTCAGGCCTTCGGTTTCACGCTCGCCGAAGCCGCCACCCTCGCCGATTCCCTCGAATCCGGCGCTCCTACCTGTGAGAAAACCTGCAACCTCGCCGAACGAAAACTCACCGAGCTAAAGAAAAAAATCGAAGAATATCAAAAGCTCGCCACCCGCATCGAATCTCTCCTCGATAGCCCCTGCCGCCGCACCGCCAACGCCGATTGCTCCGTCGTCGCCGCCCTCAAAACCGGCAGCTGCTAGTTCTCGGCTCTTACCGTTTGCGCCTCCAGCATCCGCCGCGCTGCTTCTTTGGTCAACGGCGGTGCAAACAGATATCCCTGCCCAAACCCGCAACCCAGACTCCGCAACTCGTCGGCCTGTACCTGCGTCTCAATCCCCTCAGCCACCACCTGCAAGCCCAAACTCCCCGCCAGCAGAATAATTGCCCTCACAATCTCAAATGCCGCATGATCGTCACCCATCGTCGTGATGAACGACCGGTCAATCTTGAGCGTGTCAAACGGCAGCCGGTGCAAGTAGCTGAGTGACGAATATCCGGTCCCGAAATCGTCAATCTTCAGCCCCACCCCGATCCGCCGCAACTCCTTCACAATCTCCAGCGCCTGTTCAGGGTCAATCACCAACACGCTTTCAGTCACTTCAAACTGCAGGGTCGATGGAATAATGCGCGTTTCATCAAGAATCTTCCTGATGTCTTCAATCAGGTGGCGATCCTGAAACTGCCTCACACTCAGGTTCACACTCACCTCAAGCGGTTGCCGCTGCGGAAACTCTTCCTGCCAATCCCGTATCGTTTCGCAAGCCTCCCGCACCGTCCGAATCCCGATCGGTATGATCAACCCGGTCGATTCCGCCAGCGGAATGAATTGGTTCGGCGGAATCACTCCCTTTATCGGATGCCGCCACCGCAACAACGCCTCAAATCCAATGATCCGTTTGTTCATCAGATCTACCTTCGGCTGGTAGTAAACCTCAAACTCCCATTGCTCAATCGCCCGCTTCAGATCGTTCTCCAGCGCCATCTGCTGCAGCACGTCTTCCCTCATGCTGTGATCAAAAAGCACAACACGATTGCCCCCGCCTGACCTCGCCAGCCTTAACGCGATCTCGGCATCACGCCACACTTCATCGGCGTGCTTGCGATCTTCCCGCAAAACAAAGCCAACGCTGGTCGAAACAAAAAGCTCATTTCCCTGCAGCCAGATCCCCTTCTCCAGACACCCCTGGATCAACTCAGCCACAGCTCTGCCACCGCTTTCATTTTCGATTCCAGGCATCGCAATCGCAAATTCTTCTTCATTGAGCCGCGCCAGAATCCACTCGCCGTTTTGCTTCAAGCCTCCATCTAAGCTACTCCTCAGCCGCTCACTGGCCAACCTCAACAATTGGTCTCCCACAGCCTGCCCCAAAGAGTCCCGGATCATCGAATAGCGGTCAATTCCAACCAGAAACACACCCAGACTCAAGCCATCGGCATGCAAGTTATCCTCAAGCCAGTCTTCAAATTGAAAACGGTTCGCCAGCCCCGTTATCGGGTCTATCGTCTTGGCCTCGGTGATGTCCGTGTGAGACCCGCTGATCGCTACCGCGTCGCCTTGCTCGTCCCTTTCCAACCTGCCCCGCATCAAAACCCATCGCCATCCCCCATTCCTGTGGCGCAAGCGAAACTCGAAATTCAGCTCCTCAGGCAATGCCCTCCAGTCACTCCCTGTAAGCGCCTTGCTCAGCCGCGAAAGGTCCAACGGATGTATCAGCGTCAGGCACTCGTCCAGATTTCCCTGCACCTCAGATTCGGAAAATCCACTCAACTTCCGAAAGTTCTGGCTAAACTCCACACTCCGCGACCGCAAATCCAACCGCCACAAATCGTGATGCACAATCGACTGCTTGTGCTGCATCAGCTCAACTTCCGCTTGCTGCTTCTGCGATTGCAACTCTGTCGCCTGCGATGCAACACTCAGCGCCCGCCGTGTCTTCCGCTCAATCAGTCCCCAATCCCACGGATATTCAAAATGAGTATTTACCCCAGCCTCAACCGACGCGTAAAGCTCCGCCTGGCTCCAGGTCTCGCAGGCTACAAAAATCTGTCGCGAATACTCATTCGCCTTGGTCCGAATCCGCTCAATAGCGTCCCCAACCTGCCCTGTCCATTGCTTACCTATAACTACTACCAGCCCCACCGGAGTACCCAACTTCTCGCACTCTTCAAGCACAAGTAACGCCTCTTCCGAATCGCGAGAACAAAACACCGCGTCTTCAATCCTTTCCAAAAACTGACGCCACTCTGAGACTTCCGTCTCTAGCCCCAGTAATAGGATCGGCATAGTTACGAGTTGCAAACTCTCTTCAGAGGAATACTCCGAAGGGTCAAGGTTCATTCCTGTCACTTCTTGGTCCTTATCGGACTGCGCGGCTGCTTCAAGAATGAAATTACAAAATCAGTCGCTGGTCTCCGTCCCGCCGAGTGATCTTCTCCCGGTCCAAAAACTCCAGTAGCGGAATCGCATACTTTCGTGACACACCTGTCCAATCCTTAAACTCAACTACCCCAAACCGTTGCCCCTTGCGCTCAGCAAATATCTTCTTTAATAGCCCAAGCGCCTCCCGGTGATACACAAGTTCCGGCCCCACCCTTACCAGTTTTCCCTCCCGCAACAACAACCCAAGCACCGCCTTCGCCCGCGCCGCCGCAAGCCCCGTCGAAGCCAAAACGTCATCCACCGCCGGCACCGCCAGGCCAGCCTGCAAAAACGCCGCCTCCATCGCCTGCGAAGCTTCATCCTCCTTCGCCTCAAGCTTCACCTTATGGCTCTCCAGCCGCAACAAATCCCCCTCTGCCTTAACACTCGGGGCCTGCCGTAAAAGCGCTTCCATCAATCCAGCCGGCGCTCCAGCCAGCAATCCAGATCGCAACGCCTCTCTCGATAGCCCTGCCTCCAGCGGAAAGTCCTTGTGATGCTGCCGCAGCCTCTGCACCAGCTCCACCGCAATCTTCTTCAGATTTGCTCCCGATGCCACCCACGATCCAATCCTCTCTAGCCCCTCCGGAACATCACTCTCGAGACAACCCAATCGCCGCCTCAGATCCCCAAACTCCATCCCCAGCGGCCGCTCCTCAAGCAGGATCCCGATCCGCCCCGCAAGATCCAGCCCCTTCCACCTCGTAAGCCTCTCCACCGCCCCCTTCCGCTTCATTCGCGTTGCCCCATAGTGCAGTTCCATCACAGTTCCGCCGGCAATCGTCACTACCGGCGAAAAACTCCGCAAAATGAACCGGTCCCCCGGCAGCACTAGCGTCTCTTCCTCCAGCACCAGCCTCACCCACGCCTTGTTTCCCGGCTCAATCGTCCGTTTCTCATCGAGCACCCGCAACTCCGCAGCCACCTCCATCGTCCCGGCATGAAAATGCACCTGCGCCCGGTCCCGAATCAGCTTCGCACCCGGCAGAAGATCAATTTGAGCATCAAAAATACGAACCGGCGACAGCTTCCCCGGCGGCGCAGCCACATAACCACGCACCACGTCGCCCACTTCCACCCCGGCCAGATTCACAGCCGTCCTCTGCCCGGCCTGCGCTTCCTTTACCGTCTCTCCATGCACCTGTATCCCGCGCACCCGCGCCACTCGTCCGCTCGGGTACAACTCCACTTCGCTCTCTACCGCCAGCCGGCCCTCCTTCAGCGTCCCCGTTACCACCGTGCCGTGCCCCTTCATCACAAAGGCCCTGTCAATCGCCAGCCTCGGCATCCGTTTTAGGTCCCGCTGCTCCATCCCCACAGCAGCCGCTGTTATTGCCTTCAGCAAATCCTCAAGCCCCATCCCCGTCGTTGCACTCACCGGGACAATGGCCGCTCCTTCCAGAAAACTCCCTCGCACGAAATCTTCCATCTCCATCCGCACCAGCTCCAGCCAGTCTGCCTCAACCAGATCCGCCTTGGTCAACGCAATCACCCCACGCTCAATCCCCAGCAGCCGGCAAATATCAAAGTGCTCGCGCGTCTGCGGCTTGATCGCCTCATCAGCCGCCACCACAAACAGCACCAGATCAATCCCGCTCACACCCGCCAGCATGTTTCGCACAAAACGCTCATGTCCTGGTACGTCAATAAAGGCGATCCGCGCCCCCTGCGCCGTCTTCAAATTCGCAAAACCGAGGTCGATCGAAATGCCCCGTTCCTTCTCTTCTTTCAGCCGGTCGGTGTCGATTCCGGTCAGCGCTTTGACGAGAGTTGTCTTTCCGTGGTCGATATGTCCGGCAGTCCCGACGATAATATTCTTCATGCGGCTAGTGGCTTACCTATTTTGTCTGATTGCTCAGGCAACCGACGACGTTACCTTCAAAGCCGGTGTTACGCAAGTCCGGCTCGACCTCCTCGCCAGCAACGAAAAAGGCTTCATCGTCGACCTCAAGCCCGAAGATCTGATCATCCAGGACAACTTGAAACCAGTCCAGGTCAACTACCTCGGCCGTGATCAGGATGCCCTCAATGTCCTGCTCGTCCTCGATGTCTCCGGCAGCATGAAAGACTACCTCTCGCAAATCGGCAAGCGGGCCCGCACTCTCCTCGGCCAGCTTCGTCCCAATGACAAGGTCGGTGTCATGATCTTCGCCAAAGAGTCGGACTATCTGATGCCCTTTACCTCCAACATGGACCGCGCAGCCAATGCCATCGACCAGGCCCTCCGGCCAGACCTCCTCCCCTCCGGTACCTCCATCAACGCAGCACTCGTCGATGCTGGCGAAGCCTTTATCGAAAACCCCAAGCTCACCGGTCACCGCGCCATCTTCATCCTCACCGACAACCGGGCCCTGAACTACCGCGTCCCCGACGACGTAGTGATTCGCAAGCTCTCAGCCGCCGATGCCGTTTTGAACTCCATAGTCACCAAAAACGCCGAGCCCCCCAAGCCCGTCAAGAATCCAGAAGCCCGCAACCCCGATTTCTCCTGGGCCGACGTCTTTAAGCTCTCCGCAGAAACCGGCGGCGAGGTCTTGAGAACTGATCGAGCCGACGAGGCCTTCGCCAAACTCCTCGCCAACCTCCGCCAGCGCTACCTCATCACCTACAACGCGCCCGCCTCCGCGCCCAATCAGTTCCGGAAGATTCAGGTCACCCTCTCGAAGGAAGGTCAAAAGAAGTACGGCAAGACCACAATCCGCGTCCGCGCAGGCTACTACACTGGTTCGTGATGACTGACAATAATCCTGTCGCCGAACTCGAACGCCGCCGCGCCAATGCCAAACTCGGCGGAGGCCCCGATCGTCTCGAACGCCAGCGCCGCGACGGCAAGATGACTGCCCGCGAGCGCATCGACTTCCTCCTCGACGAAGGCACCTTCGAAGAGCTCGACCCCTTCGTCCGCCACCGCTGCCGTGACTTCGGTATGGACGACCAGGTTTTCGACGGAGATGGCTTCGTTACTGGTTATGGCTACATCCACGGCCGGTTGGTTTACGTCTTCGGTCAGGATTTCACGGTCCTCGGTGGCTCCCTTTCAGAATCGAACGCCCTTAAGATCTGCAAAGTCATGGACATGGCTCTTAAGAACGGAGCTCCCCTCATCGGCCTCAACGATTCCGGCGGCGCGCGCATTCAGGAAGGCGTTGTCTCCCTCGCCGGCTACGCCGATATCTTCCTCCGCAACACCCTGGCCTCGGGCGTAGTCCCCCAGATCTCAGCCATCCTTGGCCCCTGCGCCGGTGGCGCCGTCTATTCCCCCGCCCTCACTGATTTCATCTTTATGGTTGACGGCACCTCACACATGTTTGTCACCGGCCCCGACGTTATCCGCACTGTCACCCATGAAGAGGTCTCTAAAGAAGACCTAGGCGGCGGAATGACCCACAACGCCACCTCCGGCGTCGCCCACTTCCTCGCCCCCTCCGATCAGGATTGCCTCCGCCAGATCCGCCGCCTCCTCGAATTCCTGCCCCAAAACAACCGCGACGACGTCCCCCGGCAACCCACTGAAGATCCAATCGACCGTATGGATCCAGAGCTTGACACGGTCGTCCCCGTTGAATCCAACCAGCCCTACGACATCAAAGACATCATTAGCCGCGTCGTCGACGACGGCAATTTCTTCGAAGTCCACGAACACTACGCAAGAAACATCTTCGTCGGTTTCGCAAGGATGGGCGGCCAGTCCATCGGCATCGTAGCCAACCAGCCCGCAGTTCTCGCCGGCTGTCTCGACATCAATTCCAGCGTTAAGGCCGCCCGCTTCGTCCGCTTCTGTGATGCCTTCAATATCCCCATCGTCACTTTTGAAGACGTCCCCGGCTTCCTCCCCGGTACCGAACAGGAGTTTGGCGGCATCATCCGCCACGGAGCCAAACTCCTCTACGCCTACGCCGAAGCTACCGTTCCCAAGATCACGGTAATCACCAGAAAGGCCTACGGCGGGGCCTATTGCGTCATGGGCTCCAAGCACCTCCGCACCGACATCAACCTTGCTTACCCCATGGCTGAAATTGCCGTCATGGGTGCCGAAGGCGCCGTAAATATCGTGTACCGGAACGAGATTTCCCGTGCATCCAACCAACAGGAGTTGAGAGCCGAAAAGGTGCAAGAGTTCAAAGAGAAATTCGCCAACCCCTTCGTGGCCGCCGAACGCGGTTATATCGACGACGTTATCCTGCCTCGAGAAACGCGTCCTCGGGTGATTCGCGCTTTGCGGATGCTCGAAAACAAGGTCGACACCATGCCGCGTAAAAAGCACGGCAACATTCCTCTGTAGTATTCTCATTGAGGAACCACAATCGGAGTGAACCCCATGAAAAATCTCTTTCGGAACATAATCGGCTTGAGTTTTACACTCGCCCTGTTCCTCGGCCTTAGTGCCAACCCCGCTTTCTCTCAGACCGGCGCAATCGAAGGTACGGTAAAAGGCGTCGACGGCAAGCCCGTCGGCAAAGACGCCGCACTGATCCTCATTGTCCGCACGGATATCAAAGGCAACTACAAAGTAAAAACCAACAAAAAAGGCGAATTCTTCCACGCTGGTCTGCCCCTCGGCACCTACGACGTCTCCTGTGAAGTCGACGGCAAAATCGTGGATAGCCTCAAGGGCGTCCGCATGCGCCTCGGCGATCCCGTCCCGGTAAGCTTCGACCTTGCCAAGAACGCCGAACGTCAGGCAGCCATGCAGAAGGCCGCTGAAACCGGCACCGTTACCAAAGAAATGGAACGCGACATGACTCCCGAACAAAAGGCCGCCCTCGAAAAGCAGGCCAAAGAACGTTCTGAAGCCATGAAGAAGAACAAAGAACTCAACGACGCCTTCAACGGCGGCATGGAAGCCATGAAAGCCAACAACTTCCAGGGCGCAGTGGATTCCTTCGAAAAGGCCGCTGCTCTTGATGCAACCCA
>JAPKYY010000890.1 GCA_026394095.1 Acidobacteriota bacterium
CCTGCTGCCCCACCAGGCCAAAATCGCCGACGATCTTTGTGTTATCCGCTCGATGCACGGCGACATGGTGGTCCACTCTGCTGCTCAATACCAACTGATGTCTGGCCGCGTCATCCCCGGCTTTCCCGCCATGGGCAGTTGGCTTGGCTATGGGCTTGGTACGGAATCAGAGTCCCTCCCTGCCTACGTTGTGATGCCAGACCCGAACGGCACCCCCGAGGCTGGCCAGCCCATGTACACCAACGGCTTCCTCCCGGCCGCCTACCAGCCCGCGCTGTTCCGGTCTGGCAAGCGCTCCGTTCTCAACCTCGAAATCCCCAAAGGCGTCAGCCTTGATCGTCGACGCAAGACAGTAGATTTCTTGCGCGCTCTAAACGAAGCGGGCATGACGGACCCCGAAGATCAGGAACTCTCAGCCCGCATTTCCGCCTACGACACGGCCTTCAAGATGCAAACCGAAGCTCCTGAAGTTTTCGACCTCAGCAAAGAATCGCAAGAGACTCTCGACCTCTACGGTGTAGGCAAACCACAAACTGACGATTACGGCCGGCGCTGCCTCCTTGCAGCCCGCCTCGTTGAGCGTGGCGTCCGATTCATCTGCGTGGTAGCCGGTGGCGGTGGAGCCGAGACCGAATGGGATGCCCACAGCGACATCGAGAAAAACCACCTCCGCATGGCTGCGCTAACGGATCAACCAACAGCTGCGCTCGTAACTGACCTTAAGCGCCGCGGGCTCCTCGATTCCACCATCGTCCTCTGGGGCGGGGAATTCGGCCGCTCCCCGGAATCAGAACGTGGCTCCGGCCGCGACCACCACAACACCGGTTTCACCATGTGGGCTGCGGGAGGTGGCTTCAAAGGCGGCCTCGCATATGGCGCCACCGACGATATCGGCCTCAAGGCCACCGAAAATCCGGTGCACTTCCGCGATCTCCACGCCACGTTACTAAACCAGCTTGGCCTTAGCCAGGATCAACTCAGCTACCTCCACCAGGGCCGCCGTGAGCGCCTCACCGAAGTCCACGGCCGCATCATCAAAGAGATTCTCAGCTAGCCTTTACCAGGCGTCGCGATTGGTAATCGTCACGCGGTAAACAGGCTTCTTGCGCTCAGACTCTTCCATCGTGTAAGTCTGCGAAGTTTTGGCCGCATCATAATCGCGCCACAACCAGGCCAGTGACTCGGGTAAGTCCATCGCCCCTTGTGCAATTGCGTGCATCGAGGTTCCAAACCGGAAGTGGAAGTCATAATCCCGGGCCTTGAGCGCATTCGCCAGCATGATGTTACTCAGCGGCCAGCTCCCATTGCGGCCCTCTCCATCATCAGATCCATCCGATAGCCAAACCCGGAGATTCCGCTTCTCCTCCCGCCCCACCTTGTAAGGCACGATGTAGCCACCATCGAGATTCTTGTCGGGATGCCACTGCAATGCTGCAAAACTTCCGATATGCGACAGTACCCGGCTGAACTGTTCGGGAAAATACCAGGCCACGTTAAAAGCACAAATGGCCCCGGAGGAAGCCCCTCCAATCGCCCGCGAGTACGCGTCCTGCCTCAGCTTGTAACGGGACTCTACATCAGGCAAAACCTCGCCCAGTAAATACTTTCCGTATAGATCTGACACGGTATCGTACTGGATGCTCCGCATCCTTGTGCCACCTTCACCCGGTTGAATCAGCACATGCACCATGGGTGGAATCAGCCCCTTGGCCACAAGATTGTCAGTCACAATTTGAAGTCGCAGCCGCAGCAAATCCTGATTCCCCACAATCGTTTCGCCATCCTGCCACACCATCAGAGGTGCCCCTTTCACCCGGTCAATGCCAGCATTGGCGTAGACCCAGTAATTGGCCTTCATCCCCGGATAGAGCTTCGATGTCAGCGTCTTCATTTGCGATAACGTGCCTTGCGCCACACCCGGTTGCGGATAGGAATCCGGGTTATAGCCGGCCACCTCATAACTCCCAATCAGCTTCCCACCCGAGTCGTAGTAATGATACGGATGAGTTACTCCGAGCCGAAGTGTTCGCAGTAGATAGTAGTGATTCGTTCCCGCCACACGCTTCATCGCAATCGGTGGCTGCTTGTCGATTGCGACGCTAGCCGGAGTTTCACTCTCAACGGCAAACAAAAAGTCCTGCCCCCAAACCAGCACTCCATCCCGGCCCTTCATTTGTGGCAAACCCTTGCCCAACAAATCCCGCAAGGCGGGAGAATCTTTCCTCGCTGCTTCAACCAATTCCTGAAGCGGATGCAACTGGCCATGCAATAGCATTCCTGCCAACACGAATCCAAACAGCATTTTCATCTTCCGGTTACCTTCCTTCCAGCAATCGCACCAATGTAGGCTCCATGGCCGCAGCCCAGCGCGCATACCCAGCCGCAGTCGGGTGCAGATAGTCGTTCATCACCTCTGGTGCGATGCTCCCGTCGGCTTCGAGAAAGACCTTCCCGATATCGAGATAAGTCACCCCGTTCTTGCCATCGAATGAAGCGATCAACTCATTTACCGCCATCACCTTTGCGCGCGCTGCATCGGGCTTGGCTCCACGGGGAAAGATACCCAGAAGCAGGATCTTCGCCTCTGGCAGCCTCGCATGCAACTCCCCACAAATCGCCTCAATGCCTGCCGCAATTTCCTCAGTCGAATTGATCCCGGCATTGTTGGTCCCGATCATCACCACCACAACCTTGGGCGCAAGCCCATCAATCTCCCCATGCCGCAGACGCCACAACACATTCTCTGTGCGGTCCCACCCATAACCAAGATTCAAAGCCTTGCGTTGCCCGTAGTATTTGTCCCAAACTTCCGGCCCGCGCAGCCGGGCATCGGCTGGCTCTCCTCCCCAAAAATGTGTAATCGAATCCCCCACAAACAACAACTCCGGCTTTCGCACCTTCCCGAGAGTGACGA
>JAPKYY010000280.1 GCA_026394095.1 Acidobacteriota bacterium
CGCCACCACACTGCCAAACTGAAACTTCATCACCGGCGTCAATTCCGACTTATGCACCCGCCGCAACAACGCCACCACCCGTGCCGTGAGTTCAGCCGGATGAAACGGCTTCACCAGATAATCATCAGCCCCCGTCTTTAACCCCGCCACCCGGTCTTCAATCATCCCCTTCGCTGTCAACATCAGAATCGCCCCGGTAAATCCCTGCGCCCGCGCCTTCCCGCACAGCGTCACCCCGTCCATACCCGGCAACATCACGTCGAGGATCAACAAGTCATACTTTCCCTCCGTGATCATCTGATATCCCGTCTTGCCGTCAGCCGCACTCTCCACCTCATGCCCCTCGCTGCGCAAAAGATCACTTACCACCAGGACAACTCCCGGCTCATCCTCAACCAGCAGTATTCGTGAATTCATCATCGATCTCCTCGCTCACAGGCAACCTCATGGCAAACTCCGCACCACCTCCCGCAGCCTCGCGCACCACAACAGTGCCACCATGCTTCTCAACAATCTCCCGCAGCAAACTCAGGCCCAAACCACTCACCCTCACTTGATCCACCACCGCACGCTCACCGCGATAAAACGGATCAAAAATCTTTTCGCGTTCACTTGCCGGCACACCGGGTCCATGATCCGATACGGCAACCTCCACCTGCTGCCCGATCCTCCTGGCACTGACACCAATCCAGTTCCCTTCCCCGCCATGCTTGGCTGCATTCACCACAAGATTCTGCAATGCCAGCTGCAACTCTCCAGGGTCACCGGCCACCATCGGCAAGCCTTCTTCCAGATCGAGTTCCACTTCACACTCGGCTGCTGCGATTTCAGGTGCAGCCCCCTCCACCGCACTCTCAATCCAGTTCACGATGCGAACCCGCTCCCGAACCGCAGACACTTCCCCAGCCTGCCGGCGCGAAAACTCCATCACTTGCTCCACCATCCCGGTCAACTGTCGCGCATGGTCGGCAATCAACTTGGCATAGCGCTCCACCTGCTTTGGCTCCCTCACCACTCCGCTCAACAGATTGTGAGCCGCCCCGGTGATCACAGTGAGCGGCGTTCGAAGCTCATGAGAAACCCCCGCCACAAACTGCAACTGCATCGCTGCCAGTTCCCGAGTCTTCTTCGTGTAGTGCAACAATGCAAACCCTGCCACCAGCAACATTCCAATCAATGCGAACGCGGTCACCAAATTTCGAATCCGCGCTCGCTCCACAACCTCAGCTAAGCTTCCTTCTTTGTGTCGCAAACCCACTGTCATCGCCAAACCAAATCGCCCGCCCCGGTTCTCAATCGTTAAGTCCGCTTTACCAATCCCCCCCACCCGGCTTTGATATGCCACTTCTTTGCCAACCTTCAATTCCACATCGAAATCACCGCCCCACTTCGACCACCGTTTACGAATGAAATCCCGATTCAGACCTGCAATCACCCACTCATCTTCTCCACGAGATCCAAATACCGGACGCTCAATCAATAGTCCACGATTTTCCTGATTGGGCGGAGGCCCGCCCCCCTCCAACCGCCGATGAAGAGATTCCTTGAGCGGTTTCCATGCCACTGGCCAATCCATCTCCTTCAAATCCCTGCCGTAGCCAAATAGAGAAAGCTCTGTACCCTTGGGAACCGCAACCGCAATCACTCCAAACATCTCCCGGTCCCCGCTCCACTGAGCCAAGCGCTTCCCGTGCGCCGGCCACCGCCCCTCAGCCTCAATCTCTTCAATACTAGGAGTCAGCGCCTCCAGCCCGCTATTCAACTCGGTCCCAAGTTGAGCCACCCACTCCTTTACCTGCTCCTCTGCTCGCCGTTTCAGGAAAGACTGCTCGGCTGCGCTCACCTCTCCAATCCATTGATATTGCAAACCCGCCAGCACTGCGCTCGCGGCAATCATCAACCCGATCAATCCCCATTCCACCAAACGGCGCCTGGTCATCTCGCCTCATCATCTCCGTTGAGCAAATCCACCGCAACCCGTCTAACACTCCTTAACGAACAAACTTCACTACACCCCACTTCTCCGGAACATGCATATTGATCACCCCCTGTGGGCTCCAAACCCAGTTGTCCTCTTTCAAACCCTTACGTTTCTCGTATTTCCCGTTCACGACATCCAGCACCCATTCCACCCGGGAGAAATTCACCCGCCACTGCTCCCCGTCCTTGGGTGCCACCGCCGGCCGCGGCCCTCGATTCAATGCCGACCACGGAATCGCAATTTCCAAACTCCATCCCCGATCTTTGTCCTTCGGGTGATTCAACGTCCCCCGCAAATGAACCGCAGTCTTTAAACCCGGAATCTCCCACCCATCATCGGCCTTCCCGCCATCCTTGTAGGGTTTCGGCAGATATAAGTCCCAGCCGGTGTTTTTGGCATTCATCTCGAACTCGAAGTAATGTAGTCCATCTCCATCAGGATCAAGGAATACTTCAAAATCGTGTTCATGGAAAATCACCATGTCGTGCTTATCGTAGGTCGCCCAGAGCGAGGGTTCCTCCAATTCTGCCGCTATGTAAAAATATTCTTCGTCCCACAACATTTTTGCCCAGGTTCGAAATCTCGGCTTCGGCTTAGCCGCACCCTCGATATCAACAAAGAACTGGGTCCAAGGCGCCAATTTCCAGCCGGCATCGTCCATTTTTCCATCTATTTTCAATGGTTTCGAGATTTTATTGCATGTATATTCTTGACTCGCATCCACGGCAAGAATTGGGTAGGCAAGCAGCAGGCTCAGAAAAATTTCAAGCTTCACAACAAGATCTTATCAGGGGCCCTAAAGCAGTTAAGGTAAACCACCGATTTCTTTACCAGCCCCGGAACTCTATTTTGGT
>JAPKYY010001046.1 GCA_026394095.1 Acidobacteriota bacterium
TCGCCCACGTCATCAAGGTAGCCCCAGACGGCAAGATCTGGACCACCGACAACGGCAACCACGTCCTCCGCGTCTTCACTCCCGACGGCGAACTCCTCCGCACCATCGGCGAAGTCAACGTCCCCGGCAACGATGAAAAGCACTTCCGCTCCCCCGACGACATCCTCTGGGATTCCAAAGGCCACTACTACGTAGCCGACGCCGGCAACGCCCGCATCATCCACTTCGATCCCCAGGGCAACTTCGTCAGCCAGTGGGGCAAAAAGGGCAAACTCCCCGGCGAATTCTCCGCCGCCCACTCCATGGTCATCGACAAGCAAGACCAGATCTACGTCGGCGACCGCGGCAACAAACGCATCCAGGTCTTCTCAAACTCCGGCAAATTCATCGCCGAATGGACCGGCTTCGGCAACTCCTTCGGCATGGCCATCATGGGCAAGCAAATACTCTCCTCCGAAGGCGACACCAACAAGATGTATCTTTTGGAGATGGGCACCGGCAAAATCCTCGAAGAATGGGGCGCACCCGATCAGTTCCAGCTCCCCCACCTGATGGCCGTCAACCCGCGCGGCGAAGTCTACCTCACCGAAGTCAAAGGTGGCCGCATCCAGATCCTCAAGAGGGCCAAAAAGTGACCAGCCTCCTCCTGCTAGCCCTCTTCGCGCAAGACCCCGAAATCGAGAAAGCCCACAAGCCCCTCTTCGCTCCCCCGGAGCAGAAGTCAAAAGCTGCGGCCGGCCTCACCGCCGCCTACACACCAGCCCGCGCCTCCACCACGCCCGTCAAGCGCATCAACTTCATCGATGATCACATCTTTGGCCGAATGGCCAAAGACGGCATCCCCCACGCAGCCCTATCGAGCGACGAAGAATTCGCCCGCCGCGCCTGGCTCGATTCCACCGGCCGCATCCCGCCCCCTACTGACCTCGAAGCCTTCCTCAATTCCAAAGACTCCGCCAAGCGCACCAAGCTCATCGACAAGCTTCTCAACAGCCAGGCCTTCATCGACAAATGGACCTACTACTTTGAAGACCTCTTCCGCGCCGGCGGCCGCATGGGCCCGGGCCTCAACCTCTTCCACTTCTGGCTCCGCGAATGGCTCAAGCTCGATCGCCCCGTCGACGAAGTCGTAACAGACCTCCTCACCGGCGCTGGCAAGTCCAGCTTCTCCGTCCCCGGCTCCCTCTACTACCAGCGAGACTTCGTCAAAGCCAAAGACGACCCCGAAGCTCCCGACGCCCACGACCTCGTCAATCAACCCGACACCGTCGACGAATTCACAATCACTTACTCCAAAGTCTTCCTCGGCCTCAACCTCGCCTGCATTTCCTGCCACGACGGCAAGAACCACCTCGAAAAAGTAAACCTCTTCCTCACCTCCAAAAAGCGTGAAGAGTTCTTCGGTCAAGCCGCCCTGTTCGGGAAAACCCGTCAGATCATGAACTGGGAAAACGGCTACCAGGCCAACACCGAATACACCGTCGACGACGTCGGCGCAGACTACGATCCCAAAGCCGACTCGATCGTCCGCGTCCCCCGCAGAGGTGGCGACGCAACTCCCCGCTTCATCCTCACCGGCGAGCGTCCACAACCCGGCGAAAACTACCGCGACGCCCTTGCGAGAATGCTCACCAGCCACCCCCAATTCCGCCGCGCCTTCGTCAATCGGCTCTGGTCCGAATTCATGGGCTTCGGCATTGTCGAACCCATCGACGACTTCGATCTTCTCAAGCCCGAACAGGTCACCAACCCCGCCCTTCTCGATGCCCTCGCCGAAGACTTCCGCAAGAACAACCACTCCTTCCGCACCGTCCTCCGCAACATCATGAACTCGGCCGCCTATCAACTCTCCTCCCGCTTCGATGGCGAGTGGAAAGACGAATACACCACCTACTACGCCCGCAAATACGTGCGAATGTTAAGCGCCCCAGAACTCCACGACTCAATCGCTCTAGCCACCGGCAAGCCCGGCAAATTCTCTGCTGGCGTCGAAAGCGTCGGCATGGTCATGCAAATGTCCGAGCCCAAAAAAGCCGGTGCCGAAGTCCAGAGCTTCATGAAAACCTTCGGCCAGTCCAACCGAGACGACATGCCAAAGAAAGTCCCCCCCTCAGCCCTCCAGGCGATGCTATTGATGCAATCGAAAGTTGTAACAGAACGCATCGACGTAGCATCGCTCCTGGCTGAATCGAAAGACAACCAGCAGGTCGTCAACCAGCTCTTCCTCCGCAGCATCGCCCGCCGTCCCACCGCAGAACAAAGCGCCGTCGCCCTCAAAGCCATGGCCACCAACCGTCAGAAAGGAGCGGAGAATCTCCTCTGGGCCCTCATCAACAGTCCCGAGTTTCTCTTCAATTACTAAGCCATGAATCGCCTCCTCTCTGACCTTCTCCCAGCCCGCCGCGACCTCCTCCGTCTCGGCGGCTACGGTCTCCTCGGCTCCTTCGCCTCACAAGCGCTGGTACCCCAGGCCGCCCGGGCCGCAGGCCGTTCCAACCCCCGCGGCACCGCCCGCTTCTGCATCGTCATCGAACTCGCCGGAGCCCTCTCCCACGTCGACAGCTTCGACTTCAAAGAAGACCTCGGCACCCAAAAAGACTTCGACGTCCGCCCCATCCGCAACGATCTCTATCTCAGTCACCGCCTCTTCCCCGAGCTATCGAAAGAGATGGACAAAGTCACCATCGTCCGCTCCATGAAGAGCCACGAAGTCGTCCATTTCCGGGGCCAATACTACACGCAAGCCGG
>JAPKYY010000012.1 GCA_026394095.1 Acidobacteriota bacterium
CTTGCCACGGGAAGCAGCGGTAACGAAAAACGCAAGAAGCCATAAGTACCCATCTTCAGCATCACGGCGGCTAGCATCACAGAGCCGGCTGTTGGGGCTTGAGTGTGTGCGTCCGGCAGCCAGGTATGGAAGGGGAACATCGGGATCTTGATCGCAAAGCCTAGGAAGAGCGCCCAGAAGACCAGCCGCTCAGTCGACGGGGCGAGCTTGGTGTCCAGCAGCGGCGTCAGATCGAAGGTATAGATTCCGGTTTGGCTGGCATGTTGGACGTATAAGGTGAGAAAGCCCACCAGCAGAGCAATGCTGCCGGCAACGGTGTAAAGAATAAACTTGAACGCTGCGCGCTTGCGGTCTTCTCCACCGTAGATCACGATCAGGAAATACATCGGGATCAGCACAGCCTCAAAACAGATGAAGAAAAGCAGAAGATCATGCGCAAGAAAGACACCGTGGCACCCTGCAGCCAGCAGCAGCATCATCGCGTAGAAAGTGCGAGGCATCTTCGGCGAGGCAAGGATCCCAAGCAAGGTCATTAGCGCAGTGAGAGTCACCAGCAGATAGCTGATGCCGTCTACGGTGAGTAGAAATTGCGCGCCGATAGCCGGGATCCAGTTGTGGCGGATCGTAGCCGGAAAGTTGAGCGCGATGGCCTGCAGCAGCGTAGCTGCCGCGATGAAAATGGCAGCAAACCAGGCGAGGCGCTTTGGCGCCAGCAGCATCGCCAGGGCACCAAGTATGGGGATGACTAGCAAGAGTGTCATTGCAGCCAGTACCATCCGAAAGTGAGTGCTACCGTAATCACGATAACGAGTGCATAGTTGTGGGTGCGCCCGGTTTGAGCCAGGCGAAGCGGATAGCTGGCAACCGAAAATGTTGCGGCTGTCCCCCGAACCAGCCCGTCAACAATGGAGCTGTCAAACCAGCCGGAAACCACGCTCGCGACCGAGGTCAAGAAGGCCGTAGCGCGAGGCAGAAGGTCGATAATGTTCTGGTCGATCCAGTTCAGTATTGCAGAACCACGACTGGACGCAGTCTTCACCAGGATCAGTTCGTAGGCGTCGTTGATAAACCATTTACGCGCAAAGAAGACCTTAAGCATCTCTGGCAGGCGAATCTGCCGGCCCATATAAAGACCGGCGATTGAGACTACGGCAGAGCCGGACATGATCGGCCAGGCCCCTTCCTGATGAGGGCCAAAATAACCAGCGACTGCGCTACCGATCGCAAGCGGCCAAAGAGGATGAAGCATCGTGCCATGAGCCTCGTGCGCTTCACGGTTGTAGACCCCGAAGAAGACGGCCCAAAGCATCCGGCTTACGTAAGCAGCAGTGATGAAACTCACGATAAAGCCTGCAGCAAGCAGGATGGGAGATTTCGTTGCGGCCAGCAGGATTGCATCTTTGCTGAAGAATCCGGCGAGACCGGGGAATCCAGCCAGGCTCAACCCGCCAAGCACCATAAGCCGGAAGGTCCAGGGCATCTTGTCGCGGAGGCCGCCCATGTAGCGGATGTCCTGCTCGCCTTTGAGTGCGTGGATGATGTTACCCGAACAGAGAAAGAGCAGTGCTTTGAAGAAGGCGTGGGTAGCAACATGGAATATCGCAGCCTGCGTAGCCCCGAGGCCAGCAGCCAGAAACATAAGCCCAAGTTGGCTGATCGTGGAATAAGCAAGGATGCGCTTGATGTCATGCTCAACCAGCGCAATAGTGGCAGCGATCAGCGCGGTTGCTGCGCCAATCACCGCAATCACAAGCCCGGCATCGGGATTGGCAGCCAGAAAGGGGGCTATCCGCGCAAAGAGATAAATGCCGGCAGTCACCATCGTGGCTGCGTGGATGAGCGCAGATACTGGAGTGGGCCCAACCATGGCATCCGGCAGCCAGACAAAAAGTGGGAGTTGCGCTGATTTGCCAGTCGCGCCAAGGGCAAGCAGCAGCGCTGCGGCAAGCATAAGCGGGCTGCCTGGCAATTGGTTGATGGCTGTAAACTCGGTTGTGCCGGCGGCAGTCAGCAGGATCAACGTTCCGACAAGAAATCCAGCGTCACCAGCACGGTTGTAGAGGAAGGCCTTGTTGGCATTGCGATTCACCGTAGGGCGATCGTGGTGGAAGCCAATCAGCAGATAGCTCGCCAGGCCAACACCCTCCCAGCCAGCGAAGAGCACAACAAGGTTGCTTGCCAGCACGAGCAGCAGCATGAAGAAAACGAAGAAGTTGAGGTAAGCAAAGTAGCGCCAGAACCCGGGCTCTTTGTCCATGTAGCCAATCGAATAGACATGAATCAGAAAACCGACGCCCGTGATAATCAGCACCATCAACAGCGACAGGTCGTCAGCTACGAAGCGGAAAGCAATGCCGGGCATCCACTGGTAGATGGTGTGATCCAGAGCACCGCCCCGCGGGCTTGTATAGACAGCAAGGCCATGCAGAAAGGCAGCCAGAATGGAGGCCGGGCCAATTGCTGCCCCACCACGCCGCAATACCGCAATCAGCAAAGAGCCGATAAAGGGGTAGAGGGGAATCCACCAGAAATTTGAGACGAGGTTCACCATTTGAGCAGGTCGATTTCGTCTGAAAGCACCGTTCCGCGATTGCGGAAGAGTGCGATAAGAATGCCAAGGCCCACTGCGGCTTCAGCAACGGCAACAGTTATGACAAAGATGGCAAACACTTGCCCGGTCACGTGTTGCCAGTGTCGCGAGAAGGCAACAAGATTGATGTTGACAGCGTTCAGGATCAACTCAATCGACATCAGCATGATGATGACGTTACGGCGCATCAAAAGCCCAACCGAACCAATCAGAAGCAGCGCCGCACTCAATACAAGATAGTGGCCGGTCGAGATGGGGGTAAAGCTCATTCCGCCGCCTCCTTCTTCTTGGCCATCCAGACGGCGCCCACGATTGCGATCAGCAGCAGCAACGAGGCAGCCTCAAAGGGAAGCGCATAGACGTAGAAGAGCGAGTCGGCAATTCGTTCTGTATTTCCTGGCGCCAGAAGGCGCGGCGCAGGGCTCGGAGGAAGACTGGGGAAGCCGGCGTTCAGGAAAGTCGCAATCTCGGCAAATACTGCGAGCAGGGCAGCAACAGCGACGGGCCATTGCCTGCTGTACTGCCGTAACTTCGATGCTTCTTCAAGGTGGATCAGCATGATCACAAAGAGAAACAGCACCATAACGCCGCCGACATAGAGCAGAATCTGAACCGCAAACAGGAATTCAGCCGCTTGCAACAGAAATAGCCCGGCGATGCCAAGCAGCGAGGCAATCAGGCTGATGGCGCAATGAATTGGATTGCGCAGCGTGACTGTGGCAAGAGCACCGGCAAGCGTAATGGCAGCGAAAATGTAGAAGAGAGCAGCGTCCATTAGCGGGTGTATTTGGTAGGCCGTGGGCCTTCTTCCAGCATTTGGCGGTCCCAGACAAGACCTTCGCGCGTGTAGGAAGCCATTTCAAAATCTTGCGTAAGTTCAAGCGCGTCAACGGGGCAGGCGTCTTCGCAGAGGCCACAAAACATGCAACGGGAGAGATCGTAGGTGAAATAGGTCAGATCAAGACGACGGGTTTCTTTGTTACGGTGTGTACCGACGACGATCAGGTTTTCAGGGCAGGCCTTGGCGCAAAGGTCGCAACCGATGCAAAGCGTTTCACTGTTGTCAGGATTGATATTCAGGCGCGGCGCGCCGCGATAGCGTTCGCCCACCGTGGCTCGCTCTTTAGGGTATTGCTCAGTGGTGATGTTGCTCGTACGCTGCATCTTGAAGGTGACCCAGAGGCCCTGCAGCAAGTCGAGGAGGAAGATCCTTTTGATGGTTTCTAGCATTTTGAGTGCGTATCTCTATTATCTGTCGACTTCACCGAGTACGATGTCGATCGTACCGATGATGGCCACAACGTCGGCAACAAGTGCGCCAACAGCCATTTTTTCAAGCGATGCAAGATTGATAAAGCTCGGAGGCCGCACTCGCAGACGGTACGGATGGAGCGAGCCGTCAGAAACGATGTAATAGCCGAGTTCACCCTTGGGGGCCTCGATGGAAACATAGACTTCACCAGGCGCCGGCTTGAGAACTTTCGAGACCTTGGCCATGATCGCCCCGGACGGAATTTTCTCGAGCGCCTGGTCTATGATGCGAAGGCTCTGACGCATCTCTTCGATGCGAACCAGGTAGCGGTCGTAGGAATCCGCACCCTGACGCGTAGGAATGTCGAAATCGAATTGATCATAGCCGGAATAGGGCTGCGCCTTCCGCAGATCCCAGGGCACACCAGCGGCCCTGATCATCGGGCCCGACACCCCCCAGGCCTTACACTCATCTGCAGTCAGAACACCAACACCCTTCAGTCGCTCGATCCAGATCGGATTATTGGTGAGCAGTTGGTCGTATTCGTCCAACCGCTTCTTGAACATTTCAGAGAAAGCGCGGGTTTCAGCCTCAAAGGTGTCGTGCAACTCGTACTGCAGGCCACCGATTCGGAAGGCGTGCGTAGTAAGCCTGGCACCGCAATAGTTCTCGAAAATCTTGAGAACCTCTTCT
>JAPKYY010000548.1 GCA_026394095.1 Acidobacteriota bacterium
GAGCCAAACGGTTTTTCCGTAATGCCCGATTGCAAAAAGTGGCCGTCAATCAGCCGAGTATGGGCACCGGTGAGAAGGGCGATGGGGTGAGGGCGGTGCAGCAGGCATTTCTCGATCTGGGCTACCCCATGCCAAAGTCGACCAGGAACGGGGCCGAGGCACCGGACGGGATCTTCGGGTCTGAGACACACGCGACAACAATCGAATTTCAAAAAAAGCACACGCTGACACCCGACGGCGTGGTGGGCAAGCAGACCATGACCAGGCTGGATGATCTGTTTGCACAAAAAGACCCTTTTTACACCAGTCTCTTTGAGGAGCAGATTGCCTGTCAGCAGGACACCGGGCCTACTGCGGCCAAGAGCAAATACGGTGCCACGACAGCAAGAAGAGGTAGGGCTTAAGTCATGGTTACGATTAACAAGAGCTCAGCAAAATTGAGCGTGATCACCTCCGGAGCGGTACCAGCGCTGAAGGTGATGCCGGACTGGGTGGTAGCGCATCTCACCAAAGGCTTCAGCGTCGATGGCAATACGGAAGCTTTTAATCCAGCGATCTCGATCAATGGGACGGTTCAGGTTGGCTTTGGATCTCGCACTGAGCTAGACCGTTGGAAATTCGGCTTTATCCAGATTCACCGCATCAATAAGCTGGATATGTTTTATGCGGGCAAGAATAGGTCGGATGGCTCAATCACGATCCACGTGGCAGAGTCGCCCGTGATGGCTCAAACGCTTTGCCTCGATAGCGAGCCGGAGTTTACGCCCTGGACGCACAATACCGATTTTTTTATTAACGAAGGAAAGGTCGCCAACTTCAGCGTCGACCACCCAGCCTCGAAGGCCGGCTTCGAACGCGGAAACCGTCGCACGGAGCGAACCAATTTCCTGTTTCACCTCATCGACAGCCGCGATTTGTGGACAGTGTTCACGGCTCTCGATCCAGATGGAAATTTCACACATCTCGCCCACGTCCACTGGAGCCTCGAATACAATTTCATGTTTCAGTGGCGAGACGGCAAACCTCAAGTGAAGAGTGACAGGTGCAGTTTTCCCAATCCCGATGCCTTCGCGCTGGGAGCGCCTTCGGATGCAAGTTTGGCTTCACTGCTGGCAAAACCTGTGCCGCCGCACGCCAATGAAATGACGCGGAAGGCGATCAAGTTGGCCATTGGGGGTTCGCCTCCAAACCGCACAGATCATGAAACCCGCTTCGGGAATGTGCCTGGAGACTTCTACAGGTAGGATTAGTCGACAAATCCGCGCCAGGTATTGCCCTTTTCGTCCCGCAGAACGATGTCGCTACCCTGGGTAGAAACTCCGGAAATGTACTTTCCTTCGGAGTCGCGAAACCGGAATCGCACCATCGTGTCGAAAATCTCGGCAACCCCACGCCATTCGCGTCCAAATTCGTCGCGAAGCCGAATGAAATCGCCGTCGCCAAAGCCATGCAGGAATTGATTGCCTGCCCCTTGGATACGGTAATAGCCAGTTTTGGCACCAGTGGTACCTCTCCGACGCTTGATGATCATTTGTGCACTAGCTATCGGCAGATTGCGGAATAGACTTTAGTGACTAGTTCGATCTGGGAAGCCGATATACTGCACTTCTTCTTCCAGCATCAGATCGAATTCGTTAAAGACGAGCGACTTAAGGGTATCGATCAACTGGCAGACTTCGGTCGAGGTGCCGGCTCCTGTGTTGTAGATCAGATTAGCGTGGTAGGCGGCGACTTCAATACCCCCGTTTTTCATGCCTTTTGAGCCGATTTGTTCGAGGAACCACGCGGAGGGTACTTTGCCTGCGCGCATAATGCCCGGCGGGACACGGTTGAGAGCTTTTTCGGGGAGTTCAGCGACGAACAGATTCTTGAAGATGCTGCCGGCGCATTTCATGGTCGGCGGGAATTTTTCGTTGCGAGTGGTGAGAATTTCGTGCGCGGTTTGGCGCACTTCGATCGGGTCGCCCGGTGCAAGCTGAATCGTAGCGCTCAGCAGAATCCAGTCTTTGTGAGACTTGAAGCCGCTGGTGCGATAGGCAAAGCCACACTCGGAATTAGGAATGTCCCGAAATTCAAGGCCATCATAAATCCGTACGCTCTCAACAAAATCCATGATGGTCTGGCCGTAGGCGCCAGCATTGCCGTAAAGTGCGCCACCGAACCAGCCAGGGATGCCCGTCATGCGCTCCATGCCGGTGAGGGCAAGATTGGTGTGAAAGTCGACCAGATCCTGCCAGAGTACGCCCGATTCGGCAATTGTTTTTCCATCCTTACGGGTAATGGACTTTCCGGTAAAGCGCAAAACAATCCCGTCAAATCCCTGGTCAGCAACGATGAGATTGGAGCCGCCTCCCAGGGTGATCAGCGGAAGCCCAGTTTCTTGCAGTGCTGCCAGGACAGCCGGAAAGGCTTCAGCACTGGATAGATCGATGAAAAACCGGGCTGGCCCGCCGAGACCAAAACGGGTGTGTTTGCTCAACGGCTCGTTCTCCCGGATCGAAATTTCTTTCGGGAACCGTTGCAGTAAGTTGTGTATGCCCTGCATCCTTAATTAGTATGGCGCGCACCAAGGCAACGTTCCCCGGATTCCCAAAAGAAGCTTTGCAGTTTTTGCGAGGCATTGAGAAGAACAACAACAAGCAATGGTTTGACAAAAAGAAGGAAGACTACGAGACCAAGGTGAAGGGGCCGATGATGGCCCTGGTGGAAGCAATCAATGCCGAGATGGTCAACTACGCTCCCAACTACATCACCGAGCCCAAGAAAGCGGTGTTTCGCATCCATCGCGATGTCCGCTTCGCCAAGGACAAAACTCCCTACAAAACGAATATTGCCGCCGGATGGCACCGGCAGAACCTGAACAAGAACGAATCTGCCAGCTTCTACATGCACCTTAGCGCGAAGGAGCTCTTTGTAGGAGCCGGAATCTACATGCCCCCACCTGAGCCGATGAAGCTGATGCGCAATCACATCGCAGAACACCACCAGGAAATGCGCGAGATTCTGGCCGACAATCAGTTGCGCAAGTGGATGGGTGGCCTGCAGGGCGAATCGATGACGCGGATGCCGCTGGGCTTTCTCGGGGCGCACCCGGCAGAAGATCTGCTGCGTCGCAAGATGTACATCGTCTGGATGGAGCTGCCTACGGATCTGGCCTATACGCCTGATTTACTGGCCGATCTTTCGGCCCGCTTTGAAGCCGCAACCCCGTTTCTTGAATACCTCAACCGTCCCCTGCAGGTGGCGGCACAGAAAGCCAAGACAGCTCAGTCCTTCTTGTAGACTACTCGTCCGTCGACGATGGTCATCTCTACTTTGATCTGGTGGATATCTTGTGGTGGCACAGCGAAGGGATCATTGCTGAGTACAACGATATCGGCCAGCATGTTTTTTGCCAGACGGCCTTTCTCGTTTTCTTCAAAGCTCGCGTAAGCACCGCCTTGCGTGTAGGCCTTGAGTGCGAGTTCGAGCGAGACGCGCTGCTCAGGGTGCCAGCCTGTTTTGTGTTCGCCTTCAATCGTGCGACGGTTGACGGCGTTGTGCAGCCCCCGAATTGGGTTCAGGCTGATGCAGGCCGGCCAGTCGCTTGAGAATGTCAGCTTCGCCCCGGTTTTGGCGATACTCGCCCAGGGGAAAGCCAACTCAAGACGCTTTTCGCCCACCGCCCTGGACCAGACCTCGACTGTATTCGGATAAGCGTGGATCGGCTGCATTACAGGCAGGACACCGAGCGAGGCGAATCGCGGTACATCGAGCGGATGGATCACCTCAATGTGCTCAATGCGGTGCCGAGAATCCCGTTTTCCGTTGGCCCTGGCTGCACTTTCGTAGGCATCAAGGGCAAGGCGTACGGCCCGGTCGCCAATCGCATGGGTGTAGATCTGCCAGCCCTCGGCGTCAGCGCGCTGGACGGCCTCGCGATACTGGTCTGGCGGCATCGCAGTAGGCCCGGTGGAATCGGTGCCGTCGGAGTATTTCTCCAGCATTGCCGCTGTGTGGCTCTCGATCACGCCGTCGAGGAAGAACTTTACTGCTCTCACCGAGAGCATCGGTGTGTTCTGGATTCTTGGCAGTGCCTTGAAGTCCGTCTTGGGGTTGGCGCTGAGAGCCAGCGAAGTTCTGAGGGTGAGTTTGTTCTGTTTGAGAAATTCGCTGTAGAGCTCGATCTCTTCAGCCCCACGGCTGGCGTTTTGGATGCTGGTGATGCCAAGAGACGCGGCCAGCTTCAGGCCCTGTGCAAGGGCAGCAAGCTTCTCTTCGCGCGTTGGCCTGGATACATGCCGCGAGACCAGCGATTGGGCGCTTTCCTTCAAAACCCCAGTGGCCTTGCCGTCTTTGTCACGAACTACTTCCCCGAAGCCGGTAAAGGGTGTGCTTTCCACCTCGGCAATGCGCAAAGCTTTCGAATTGGCCCAGGCCGTGTGGCCGTCATAAGCATCGAGGAAAACAGGCCGGTCGGCCACTACCGCGTCTATGTCTTCGCGAGTCGGCATGCGCAGATTCGGGAAACAGGTGTACTCCCAGCCGCCACCAGTAATCCAGGGCGCCTCAGGGTGTGCCGTTGCGTAGTCGCGAATCGCTTTCTGGATGGCCGGCAGGGTGCAGATCCCGGTAAGGTCTACCTTGCTAAGGCCAAGTGAACCTTCAAGAAAGTGAATATGGGAATCATTAAAGCCCGGCATGGCGAA
>JAPKYY010000163.1 GCA_026394095.1 Acidobacteriota bacterium
ACATCTTCGTTGCCGAATGGGTAGAGGTGGGCCGCATTACCAAACTCCGCAAAGTGTCCTAACCGGCGTAGCTGCCCTGAATCCCCAGCGCTTCGGCGTTCGCCTTCATCGCCTCGATGCAGAACTGAATGTGAGCTTCCAGCTCCACCCCCATCTCGGCCGCACCCTTGGTGATGTCATCGCGATTGACGGCGCGCGCAAAGCCCTTATCCTTCATCTTTTTGATCACGCCCTTGGCCTCCACCTCAAAGATGCTCTTGGTGGGCTTCACATAAGCCGCCGCCGTCAGAAAGCCCGCCAGTTCATCGCAGGCAAACAAGGCCTTCTCCATGAGGGAATCCCGCGTCACACCAGTAAAATCGGCATGAGAAAGTATCGCCCGCCGAATCTCGGCACTCACCCCGCGCTCAACGAGAATCGCCTCGCCCAGCGTCGGATGATCCGGTAGATTCGGATGGATTTCCCAATCGAAGTCATGCAGAATACCCGTCACAGCCCATAACTCTGGATCCTCTCCAAAGTGCCGCGCATAGGCCTCCATACAAGTGCCCACACCCAGCATGTGCCGCCGCAATCCATCACTCTGTACAAATTCACAAACAATGGCAAAAGCTTCTTCTTTGGTCATAAAGAAGCTAGTGTATCCACCCATTCTTGAGGCACATTCACATTGCCCTCAAAGCCGCGGCCCAAAAAAATCTTTGGCTTGATCTCTCCGTGATAATCCGAGCCGCCAGACCGTGCCAATCCGTAGCGCTGCACCAACCCCTCGTATCGAGCCCGCGCCACCTCATCGTGGTCCGAGTGCATCACCTCAAGCCCCAACAACCCCGCATCCACCTGTTCACGAATGAAGGCTTCTTCGACATCCACATCCTTCATCCCCAATCGAATCGGATGCGCCAGCACCGGCACGCCGCCATACTCACGCACCTTTCGCACGGCATCCGGCGTCTTCGGGTCTTCCATCATCACAAAGCCCGGAGCGTCTTCGCCGATGTATCGATCAAAGGCCTCCGGAATCGTCTTCACATAACCATTGGCGATCAGAACCTTGGCAAAGTGCACACGCCCTGTTATCGTCCGCCCCAGCGCCTCGGCTTCTGCCAGCTCAATCGCAATACCCAGGCCTTGCAATCGCTCCGCCAGCCGCCGGTTCCGCTCGCGTCGATACTCGAGCATCTCTACCAGCCAACGCTGAAACGCATCAGGAGCCGTGCCATGAAACCAATACGCAAGCAGATGCACATTGCGATTCCGCGCCTTCGTACTGATTTCAACGCCCCTCACCAGTCGAATCCCCAACGCTGCAGCTCTCGGCGCGGCCTGCTCATGGGCGCTAAAGGTGTCGTGATCGGTGATGGCAATCGTCGTCAGGCCAGCCGCAGCTGCCTTTTCGATCAATGCGGCAGGCGCATCCGTCCCATCGCTCTCAAATGTATGTGTGTGAAGGTCGACCAATCTTCAGGATAGCCGCAACCTCAGTTGTGAGTCGGCGTAACCGAATCAAACTCAAACAACTCTCCCGCCAGCTTCACGGTAAGTTTTCCCGGGCCAAGCCCCTTCTTCTCGACACTATAGAAAACGGCACCATCGGTCGATTCCCCGGCCAACAGCTTCGTCTTGACGAAAGCAATCGCGCTCGTAGCCGCTGCCGCCTTCAACCGTGCCCCGCCAAACTCCCCAATTGCACTCTGCCGGCGCTGCTCATAGCCATTGGTCGATTGCATCCGTTGCAATCCATAAAGACCCACCTCGTAGGTACCCACCAGCTTGATCACATCATCGCGATTGGCCTTGTCGAGCATCCGCTTCACCACCTGCCGGGCAGGTAGCGCCTTCTCGCTGCTTCCATCCTGCCGGCGAAACACAAAGTCTTCCGGGTCCACCGTCGTCAGGTACTTCGACCCGTTCGACACCGCCACCTGCAAAACCGCAAAATCCTTCAGATGCGATGGCAAGCTCGCAAACATCACTGTTACCCCGCTCTTGGTGAGCGTCTGGTATTTCAGTCCGTTCGATTCAAATTCGATTACCTGCGCCTGCCCGCAAGCAAGAGCCAACAATAACCCGGCAATCCACACAGCCATCAATCTCACAACCTAATCATATTCCCTAGCTCTTGGGCATCTTTGCCAATTCCGCCCGAACCACCTGATTATCTGGATGGTCTGCGGCAAAAGCCTCAAGCAACTGCCGGCTTTCCTTCAGCCTTTTATCCTTCTGATAGATGCTCGCCAGCATCATCTGGGCAAAGGGCTTCAGGTACTTACCGTCGCGCGCACACTTCTCCATCAACTCAAGGCCCTTCTTCTTGTCACCTGTAGCCTGCTCAATCAGATACTCACTGAAGCCTCGCGTAAACCACGCATCCTGCAAGTTGGGATCAATCGCCTGCAGCCGCAACGCATATTCCTGGCTCGCCTTCGCTGCGTAATAGCTGTCTTTGTATCGCTTCTCAACCAGGGCAGAGAAGTCCCGCTCGGCCCCCGTAGCAATCAGCAAAGCCAGCAGCGCGTTGGTGTCCTTGTCATTCTTCTTCAGTGCCTCAGCACCAGTCGATTTCGCACGATTCAGCGCATCTTCAAAGCTCCGCTTGGCCTCTACCCCAATTTGCTTCGCCCGCTCGCCCTGCACCTTCTCTTCCTTGAACATGTCTTTATTGAAGACCTGCAGCCGGTTCATCTCGCTAAATAGATATGTGGCCGCCAGCGATGCATAGCCCATGGGGTCGCCTGCATTCTTTGCTGAATAAGCCCGTGCAGTACTAAGGCTCTCTTCAAACTGAAAGCTGTACAAACGGTTGAAGGCCCGCTCGACGCTCACCTCAGCCGCATTCAATAAGCCGCAAGCAACAAGGAAAAGGGTAATTCTGATCATTTGATTTTGGTTCTTAGTTTCTCTAGTTCTTTCTTGAAGAGAGGATTCTCTGGAAAATCCCGGCTCAATTCGGCGAGCCGCATTTCGGCCTGAAACGGCCTTTTCTCGCGCAGATCGATGGTCGCAAGTAATATTTTCGCAAAGGGTCCGAGATATTTGCCCCGCTCGATCACACTTTTCAGACGCTCAACGGCCAAAGCTTTGTTACCCTCGGCATCCTCAAAGCGCACAAACCACTTCACAAAGAAAGGCACGCTCCCGAGCAAGTACTCCGTCATGCCAGTGGTCAAATAGGCATCAACATAGCCAGGGTCCACCTTCAGCAGCTTCACTGCATAGGAATGCGATTCCTTCGCATAGCTCAGGCTTCCCAGATGCCGCTTCTCGATCAATCCCATGTAGTCGGTAATCAGCCCTGCATTGAGACACAGGGCAAACAGAGCATTCTTGTCGTTGGCATCGCTAGTCAATTTGGTGCGAGCCAGCGCCTTCGATGCTTCCACCGCAGTGAAAAAGCGCTGCTTCAATCTCTCATCCGGCTGCAACGTTTTTCTGTCGGTGAGTCGCTTGTTACTGGCAAAGAATTCACTCTCCAGAATCGACAACCGGTCGAGTTCCCGAAACAATAACGATGCCGCCCGAAACGAAAGCCCCACGGCGTCGCCGGGCTGCTCGGCAATATAGCCATCCATCTCGCGATCCGCGTTACTGAAATCGAAGTTGTACATACGATTCAGAGCCCGTTCAATCGTTGCTGCCTCACCGCTCAACCCAACCAGCAATGCAAGAAAGACCCTAGCTAAAGAGGCGCTCATACGTCTCGCGCGTCCTCTCTTGAAGTTGGCCCAGATCCTGCTCCAGATTCTGGTGTGATCCCCGCTCGGGCAACCAGCGGTCGAGCAACGCACTTAAGGCTTCCCTCGCTGCAGGAGCATCGGGCAGCGCATTGCCGCTTTGCCCGGAATAAAGCCGCATCCCGTGATCGACCGCGCGAAAGATCGTAGCCGCCTCGGCCAGAAACGATGCGTCCTCTTGTTCGAGATGCCCCATTTGCTCCACTACTTCGATGCGCTCCAGTGTATTGAGAACCTTGAAAAAGATACCTGCGCTTTTCAGCCGCAGATACAGCAGCAGGAAGTCGATATCGTAAAAACCGCCCCGCCCTGCCTTGAGCGGATTCGATTTACCCTGCTCTCTTTCAAGACGCGTGCGCATGTCGCTCAGTTGCTTTTTTGATCGATGCGATTGCCCGTAACGCCGCCAATCCACCTTCTGTAGCTCCGTAAGGAATCGCGTTTCCCGTTCGGCATTGCCCGCCACCGCACGCGCCTTCATGTAGGCGATGCCTTCCCATGCCTCGGCATGCTGGGCGAAATACTCCATATACGTTGATTCCAGTTGCACCAGGTCACCCTCGCGTCCGTAAGGCCGCAACCGCGCATCCACGGTGAAGATCACCCCATCCCCGGTGTAGGCAGTCAGGATTTCGATCATCCGTGCCGCTACACGTGTCCAGAACTCCATTGCCTCGGCAGCCTCATTCGGAAGTATGAAGACAAGGTCTGCATCACTGGCCAGATCAAACTCGCGCAAGCCTAGCCTGCCGAGCGCCACCACCATCATCGGGTTCGAGACATCCTGCTCACCCTTGCCCACGTCCCGAATCGCCACTTGATAGCAATGTCCGATGATCGATTCCGCCAGATCGCTATTTGCTGCCAGGGTCTCAAACACCGGTCGGGCCAGCAACAAGCTCTCGCACTGCACGCGGAACAGCCGGCGACGGTAAGCCTTCCTCAAGCTCA
Source organism: Acidobacteriota bacterium (assembly GCA_026394095.1). GTDB lineage: Bacteria > Acidobacteriota > Terriglobia > Bryobacterales > Bryobacteraceae > Bryobacter. The sequence continues at coordinate 4,686 of JAPKYY010000163.1, forward strand.
ATTCGCTTTCCCAGCTACCCCAGGCAGCGGGCGCCGTGCGAAGCCCACGCAAGTCTTCCAGCCAATCCGGCTGACGAATCAGTTCATCGGTCAGAAACGGGCTCAGCGCAGTCAACTCGCGCAAATCGGCCATCAGCTGCTCATCGCGATAGAAATCGCCCCAGCGCCCCTCAAGCTGCTCGTAGAGCCGCTCCCACTGCGCCCGGTGCTGGTGAGACGGTACGCTCCGTGTGGCCGGCATTTCCGTCACTGCATGTCCATAGACCACCCGGGAATAAATACCCTCAACTGCAGCCAGATGCTCCTTCAGTTTCTCGATCAGGCGC
>JAPKYY010000245.1 GCA_026394095.1 Acidobacteriota bacterium
TACGACGGGCGTCTACAAGGGCAATCTGATGTGGGCCACCACAAACCCGTCGGTGAACCCGGCAACAGGCACGATTAACGATGGGCCGAATCAGCTTGGCTATGGCCGTTCGCTGAAGCGCTCAAATTATCGTGACTTTGCTCCTCGCGTGGGCCTGTCCTATCAGTTGAATTCAAAGACTGTCATCCGCACCGCTTATGGCATCTTCTACAACTCGACCTTTGTGCAGGAATTGCAGGATCTGCGTAAGTTCTGGCCTTACACTCCTCAGGAATTGTTCACTGCCAATACAGGAACATTGCCTGATGTGCTGATTACCGATGCAGCTCGTGCCGGCACAGTGAGCATTGGCGGCTGGTCTCAGAACCCCGAAAACCGCACGCCCTATTCGCAGCAGTGGAACTTCACGATTCAGCGTCAGATCATGAACGATCTGGCAATCGATATCGGTTACGTCGGCAATGCGAACAAGCGTCAGATTGGCTATAGCTCACTGAATACCGCTCCGATTCCGGGGCCAGGTGCAGTGAATCCGCGCCGCCTGATGCCTCAGTTTGGCGAGCTTGATGCCGGTTACAACCAGTACAACTCGTCGTACAACTCGATGCGCGTCAATGCGGTGAAGCGCATGAGCAAGGGCTTGCAGTTCCAGGTGAATTACACCTGGGGTAAGGCACTCGACAATCAGTCATCGCTGGCTGAAACCCGCGCTCAGAATCAGTATGACCGCCGGGCCGACTGGGGCCGGTCGTCGATCGATCTGCGCCATATCTTCCAGGCTTCTTACGTGTACGAACTTCCGTTCGGCCGTGGCAAGAAGTTTGGCGGCAACTGGAACCGGGCTACCAACGTGGTTCTGGGTGGCTGGTCGATGGAGGGCATTACGCGTATCCAGACCGGTGCTCCGTTCAACGTCCTTGTGGGCCAGGATCGCGCCAACGTGGGCCGTTCTTCCCAGCGTCCGAACGTGTTGCGCAACCCGAACAATGGCGGCAACCGCAATGTGGATATTCCCTGGTTTGATACCTCGGCATTCCAGTTGCAGCCGATTTACACCTACGGTAATGCAGCTTCGTTTATCACCCAGGCTGATGGCCGTCAGACGTGGGACGTTTCATTCCAGAAGGACTTCAGGTTCAAGGGCGACAGCAACTTCCTGCAATTCCGGGCTGAAATGTTCAACATGCCGAACCACGTCAACATGGGGAATCCGCAAGGCAGCTTTGCTTCTTCCGCATTTGGCAAGGTGACTTCGGCTACCTCGGCACGACAGATTCAGCTGGGGCTCCGCTACCAGTTCTAATTTGTTCTCAAAAACGAAAGAGCCTCCCCGCAAGGGGAGGCTCTTTTGTTTTCTCCACAATATGTGACAATAAGATCTATGGCCGAATCCAAGCTTGCTACCCGCGTGAATGCGAATTTTGTAATTCCGGACGATCCGGATTTGTCGACATACCGCTTCATCATTGTTGCGGCCAAGCGGGCACGTCAGTTGCAGAGTGGGCAGCGCTCTTTTCTGCCGACGATGTCGCGCAAGCCCACTGTTGTGGCAATGGAAGAGACCCGTCGAGGCCTTGTGCAGTATCACAACGCCGCAGCGCCTGAGCCCAAAATCGAAGATCTCGGCTAAAACACCATGCCTCAAGAAGGCGTCCGCCAGTCTTCTCAAGCCCGAATTATTCTTGGAATAGGCGGCGGCATTGCCGCCTATAAATCTGCAGAACTTGCCCGCATCCTCATCCAGCGCGGATATTCCGTGCAGCCCGTGATGACGCGTGCGGCTACAGAGTTCATCACTCCCCTTACTCTTTCTTCGCTGACCCATCGCAAGGTCATTACCAGTCTCTTTGCTTCGGGCGAGGATTCGACTGCCGTACTTTCCAGTGCGATTGAGCATATCGATGTGGCCCTGGAGAATGACTTGTTGATTGTGGCCCCGGCGACGGCCGATCTGATGGCCCAATTCGCCCATGGGTTGGCTGGGGATTTCCTGGCGACGATGCATCTGGCGTTTACCGGGCCGGTATTGCTTGCCCCCGCGATGAATACCAATATGTGGAACCATGCCGCGACACAGGCGAACCTGCGAGTGCTGCGCGAGCGTGGGTATCACTTTGTCGGGCCGGATGCGGGAGATCTCGCCTGCGGGATGGTGGGGGCCGGAAGGTTGTCTGACCCGCTTGAAATTGCCGATGCAGCGACAGCAATCCTGAATGGCCGGCAGGATCTGGCTGGGGAGACGATTCTGATCACCGCAGGGCCGACGCAGGAAGCGATTGACCCGGTGAGAATGATTACGAACCGGTCTTCGGGCAAGATGGGTTATGCAATTGCCGAAAAGGCCGTAAAGCGTGGGGCACGAGTGATTCTGGTGAGCGGGCCGGTGGCACTGGCTGCCCCCCAGGGCGTGGAGCTGATTCGCGTAGAATCGGCAGAGCAGATGAAGAATGGCGTGCTTGAGCACCTCGATGCAGCTTCGATCTTCATCAGCGTTGCGGCTGTAGCGGATTACCGGCCCACGAGCCCTGCAGATCAGAAGGTGAAGAAAACGGCTTCGCGGCTCTCGATTGAGCTTGAGCCGACTACCGATATCCTCGCTGAGGTGGGACGACGCAAGGGTGACCGGATTGTGATTGGCTTTGCGGCAGAGACACAGAATCTGGCGGCAGAGGGTAAACGGAAGCTCGAATCGAAGAATTGCGACATGGTGGTGGCGAATCTGGTGGGGCCGAATGGCACCGGCTTTGAGGGCGATGACAACGAAGTGGTGCTGATTACTCGCGACAAAGAGCCACAGGCTATACCGAAGGCGGCGAAGAGGGAAATCGCCCGTCATATCCTTGATGCCGTACTCGATTTGCGCCTGTCGGCGAGGGCTGCAAAGCGATGACCCCGGAACAGATCCGTCAATATCTCGAATACTACCGGGACATTGGCATTACCCATCTGAACTTGCCTTCGGCTCCGGCCAAGGTGAGCGCAACGGTGCCGGTTGTGGCTGCACCCCCGCCCGTAGTTGCACCGCCACCCATTCCAACAGTAAAGGCTCCCGTTATGGACCTGGTATTGCCAACTCTGGCACCCGAGGGCGATACCCTCGTCAAAATTCGCGAAGACATTGGCGACTGCAAGCGCTGCCGCCTGTGTCAGGAACGAAAGAACATTGTGTTTGGCTCGGGCAACGAGCGGGCGCGGCTCGTATTTGTAGGGGAAGGCCCGGGCGCGGATGAGGATGAACAAGGTTTGCCGTTTATCGGACGCGCTGGGCAGTTGCTGACCCAGATGATTGAGGGCACTGCTGCCAAGGACAAGTTGCCGCTGCGGCGCGAGGATTGCTACATAGCCAATGTTGTGAAATGCCGGCCGCCGGAGAATCGCACTCCCCAGCCGGATGAGATGGAAATTTGCGGGCAGTTCTTGTTTCGCCAACTGATGGTGCTCAAGCCCAAAGCAATTTGCGCTCTGGTGGCGACGGCGGCCAAGGCGCTGCTGAACACCAAAGAGGGCGTAACCAAGATGCGTGGGAACTGGCAGCGCTGGCACGGCATACCGTTGATGGTGACCTACCATCCGTCTTACCTGCTGCGCGCCTACAATGCCGAGGCGAAGAAAGAAGCCTGGCTTGATTTACGAAAGCTCTTTCACTACGTGCTCGACGATACCAAGATAAATCCGGACTAACCAAATGGCACAGGGACTCTTTATCAGCATTGAAGGAATCGATGGCAGCGGCAAATCGACTCAGTTGGATCATCTGACGAAACGGTTGGACCTCGAAGGCATCGAATATCTGTTGAATCGCGAACCAGGTGGATCCGAGGTCGGCATGCAGATCCGGCATATCGTGCTCGATCCAAAGTATCCGGTTTCGCCGACTGCCGAATTGCTTTTGTATTTCGCCAACCGGGCGCAAAACGTGGATGAGCAAATCCGTCCGGCACTCGAGCAGGGCAAGCTGGTAATTTCGGATCGCTACACAGATTCAACCCTGGCCTATCAGGGAGCGGCACGAGGACTTGGGCAGGACCTGGTTGCACAACTTCACGATATTGCCTGCAGAGGGACCGAGCCGACGCTTACGATCTATTTGCGGATCCGCCCCGAGGTGAGTGCGAACCGGTTGCGGAACACAAAAAAGGACCGGCTTGAGGCTGAAGGAGCTGACTTTCATCTCCGGGTTTATGAGGCATACGAAGCGTTGGCTGCGGCCCATCCCGAGCGGATTGTCGCAGTGAACGGAGAGCGCGGGGAAGGATCTGTGGCCGACGACATCTGGCGGATTGTGATGGAGAGGTGGCAGCGGCGTGATTCGTAATTTTCATGGCAATGCCGAGGCCGTTGAAACACTAACCGAGATGCTGGCAACGAGCAGGATTCCGCAGACGATTCTGCTCTCTGGCCCGAGTGGGGTTGGCAAGGCGACGCTGGTAAGGCGTTTTGCTTCCGTCATTCTCGATGCAACCAGTGCGGACATCGAGAAGATCGAGCACGACGACTTGTTTCTTCCGCACAACGTTGAGATGTTGGCTGAGCGTGAGAAGCTGGCGAGCGATAAACGAGGGGATGATCCGTTGATGCTGGCCACACACGCAGACTTCATCACCTTTAGCCCCGACGGGCCGCTGCGGCAGGTTTCGATACAGCAGATTCGATTGCTGAAGGATCAGGCGCGGATGAATCCTTCGCGCGGCAAGTGGCGTGTTTTTCTGATCGACCAGATTGACCGGGCCAATGAACAGGCGGCAAATTCACTATTGAAAGTACTGGAGGAGCCGCCTTCGCACCTCCTGATTTTCATGACGGCTGAAAACCCTTATGACTTGCTGCCGACGATTCGCTCGCGTTCGGTCAATATCCGGATGCACCGTTTGCAGGAAGCCGAGATTGCGTCGTTTTTGGCTACGCGCGGCCTCGATGCGCCAGAGCGCAGGGCCAGGCTGGGGAATGGTTCGCCGGGGGCGGCGGCATCGATTGACCTCGAGGTTTTTGACAAGCGGCGGGCGGCGATGTTGAATCTGCTGGAGGTAGCCAGCCGGCGGGCGGCCTTCGGTACCTGGCTCAAGAATGTCGAATCGATCTCGGCATCGAAATCAGAGAAGCTCGAGTATTACCTCGAAGTTCTCTTTCTGCTGCTCGAAGATATCCTCATGCTAGCGCACGGCTTTGACCAGATTCGCAATCCGGATCTGGCGCGGCAGCTTAAGGCAATTGCCGATGCCGTTAGCCTTGAATGGATGCGGAAGGCAGTAGAGCGAACCGACGAAATGGTGAGGCTGTTGAGGCGAAATATCCAGAAAGGGATTGCCCTCGACGCCTTTGCAATTGAGCTGAGAGATATGGTCCCAGCGGGATCTTAAGCCCTGTTGAACCTTTTCGATCTTTTATACGTCTCTCCTTCAACGGCTCATCCCGCTTATAATGATTAGTAATTCATAAGGAGTCATACCTTGGATACACCCATACGTCGTGGTTTACGGGCCCCTCTCACCGAGTCGCGGGAGAAGGCTCATTCCACGGCCAAGTCTGCGTCGTCAACTGCTCCGAAAAAGCAGATCCCACCGGATCAGACGAACGCGGAAAATTTCTATTACATCAAACAGATGAACAGCAAGACGCCTATGGTGATCGTGCTCAAAGACGGCGAAATCCTACACGGTGTTATTGAGTGGTACGACAAGGGGTCGCTAAAGGTGAACCGCGACGGCGCTCCGAACCTGCTCGTTTACAAGTCCAGTATCAAGTACATGTACAAGGACGAAGACGAGGAAGAATCCTAGTAGTCTCCAGCCTTTAATTTGGCTTTCATATCAAGACGGTACTGACGGCGGGCTCCCGCCTGTTCGTACCGTCTTTTTTCGTCTTCGGTTTCAGGGATAAGACGGGCGACGGAGATTTTGCCGCCTTTTCCGTCTACGGCGACGAAGGTGAGGTATGCAGAAGTGGTGTGTTTT
>JAPKYY010000323.1 GCA_026394095.1 Acidobacteriota bacterium
CCACAGCCAGGAGAGAATGCGCGACTGGCAATCGTCAGTAGTTTCGAGAACCATAGCCGCTGCGCCGTCGCCCATCAGGATGCGGGTGTTGCGATCGGTCTGCTTCAGGTACTTCGTAGGAGTGTCGCTGCAGACCAGCAATACGCGCTTGGCAAAACCCGTGGCAAGGAAGTTAATCGAAGTGAGAAAGCCAATGGCCGCGCCGCTGCAGGCTGCGTTGATGTCGAAGGCACCGATTGGGGGCATGTCGAGTTCGCGGGCGATTGCGGGCGCAGTGGGGCAAAGCATGTACTGCGGAGTAAAGGTAGAACAGAGCAGCAGGTCCGGGTTGGGGAGCGGGCTGAACTCAAGAGCTTTACGTGAGGCGGCCACCGCAAGACTGAGTGTGGTTTCTTCAAGATTGGACTGATAGCGCTGTTCGATTCCACAGCGGGCCATGATCCAGCCTTCTTCAACTCCCAGCTCACCGGCCAGGGTTTCGTTTGTAAGGGCGACGCTGGGGAGCGCCGTACCGACTCCGGCAATCCGGAAGCGGAAATTGGTTAGAGCTTCTGACATCTGCAACCCCTAGGGTAGCGGATATTCGACACTGATCTGGTGGAGGCCTTGCGCGGGAGCCGAAAAAGCAACTTTCGCAGGTGGGCCTTTCAGGATCTCTACAAGGTCTTCAGCCGTGTTATTGCCCTTGCCCACTTCGAGCAAAAAGCCGGTGAGATGGCGCACCATATGCTTGAGGAAACCACTGCCGCGTACCCGGAAATAAAGGGTTTCCCCATCACGCCAGGCTTTGCTTTCAAAAATCGTGCGTACTTTTGACTTCCCCAAAATGTCGCTTTCATCGGTGCTGCAAAAGGCGGAGAAGTCGTGTTCCCCGGCGAAGCGGGCGGCTGCGGCAATCATGGCGGTTTCATCCAGTGGGTAAGGATGATGGTGGACGTAGCGACGGAGAAATGGCGGGCAAACCTCTTCTCGCCAGATCCGGTACTCATAGGTCTTGGCCGTTGCCTGGAAGCGCGGATGGAAGTTTGCGGGGCGCTCTTCGACCCTTGTGATGCGGATGTCGAATGGGAGAAGGCGGTTGAGAGCCTTGCGCAGGTTGTCGGTGGGAATCGGGTTTTTCAGGTTGAAGGCGGCACAGACGCCAAGGGCGTGAACACCGGCATCGGTGCGGCCACTGCCTTCGATCTTGACCGACTCGCCTTCAATCACAGAAAGAGCCTTCTCAATCGTGCTTTGGATTGTGGGCAGACCGGGCTGTACCTGCCAGCCGTGATAGGCTGTGCCGTCGTAGGAAACCAGAATACTCAGACGCCGCATCGCTCAGGTGGGGCGCGAACCGGGCTTCACCACAGGCAGACCCTGGGCGCAGAGCGGGCAGCTGGCCGGCTCGTAGGCAGTCACTTCGAGAGTGGCAAGAGCAATTCTTGGCACTCCGACATCGGCGCGGCCAGCGCTGCGATCGATGATCGAGGCGGCGGCCAGAACTTCGGCACCGGCAGCCTTGAGCAGTTCGACAACTTCACGGGTGCTGCCGCCAGTTGTGATCACGTCTTCAACGATGAGCACCTTCTCGCCGGGGTTGATGGCGAAGCCGCGGCGCAGGGTCATGTTGCCTTCCCCGTCGCGCTCAGTGAAGATAAAGCGCACACCAAAGGCCCGGGCAACCTCGTGGCCTATGATCAAGCCGCCCATCGCAGGGGCACAAACAACGTCGACGCTAAGCTGGCTGAGCGCAGCGCGAATCTGTTGTCCAAAGCTTGCAGCGTGTTCGGGATACTGTAGAACCTTGGCGCATTGCAGGTATTCTGGGCTATGGAGACCACTGGTGAGGCGAAAGTGGCCATTGAGATAGGCACCGGTTTCGCGAAAAGCCGATAAAGTTGCGGCAGTAGAATCGTTCATCTTTCCTCACAGAATAGCGCTCTCTTGTTAAGCTATTGAAAGCTTTGAAAAATCGCTGGGAACAAATCACTTCGTCGTCTCGTTTGTAATACCAGCACTTTTAGCCCGGAATCCATCCATGAAAACTTTACGCGAGAGCCTTGCCGTTCTCTGTCTAGCGCTGACCTTGACCACCTCGGTTGGCTTTGCCCAGAAAGCACCGGTGTTGACCACGAGTTTCGAAAAGAATACTTATTGGCTCACCAAGAATTATCGCCCCCGCGATTTCGACCCGATTCGCCAGGGCAACTCGAATCGTCTTGAGCAGTTGCTGCGCGCAGGTAAGCTCTACCTGTCGCTTCAGGATGCAATTGCGCTGACGCTTGAGAACAACATCGATATCGAAATCCAGCGCTACGGCCCCGAGCTTGCCAAGATCGACTATGCTCGCGCAGAAGCTGGCGGCCAGATCCGTGGTGTTACGACAAACGTGACGCAAGGTGCGAATTCGGCTGTGAATCTTGTAACCGGAGGTTTTGGCACTGGTGGCGGTGGACAGGCCCCAGGCGGCGGTGCGACGTCCGGAAGCAACACCGGAACCGTCTTCACCGTGACAGGTTCCGCGATTCCAAATCTCGACCCGGTGTGGACCTCAAGCTACTTCCACAACAAGGCATCCAATCCCCAGACGAACTCATTCGTGACCGGTATCTCGGCACTGGTGGTAAATTCCGATCAGTTCAACACAAGCTTGCAGAAGCAGTTTCTAACGGGTACTACGGCAACAGTGGCATACGGAAGCACCAGCACAAAATCCAATTCGCCCAACAACGACTTGAACCCCTTCACCCGCAACAACGTTCAGGTCAGCGTCTCGCAGCGACTCTTGCAGGGCTTTGGCCGTGCAATCAACAACCGCAACATTCGTGTCGCCAAGAATAATTTGAAGGTCTCAGACTTGACCTTCAAGCTCCAGGTGATCACCACCGTTAGCTCAACGATCAACCTTTACTGGGATCTGGTTTCGTTCAATCAGGATGTCGCCGTAAAGCAGAAGGCTGTTGACCTTGCTCAGAAGCTGTATGAAGACAACAAGAAGCAGGTAGAGATCGGAACGCTGGCACCCATCGAAATCGTACGAGCCGAAGCTGAAGTCGCCCGTACGCAACAGGATCTCACCGTAAGCCAAACGCAGTTGCTGCAGCAGGAAGCGATCATCAAGAACGCCCTGAGCCGCAATGGTATCGCCAGCCCTGCCGTTGCCGATGCACGCATTATCCCAACCGACCAGATCCGCGTCCCTGCTACCGAAGAAGTCCGCCAGGTGAAAGACTTGATCGAAGAAGCCATCAGCAAGCGTCCAGAATTGGAGCAGACCAAGATCAACATCGCAAATACGAAGATCGGCATCGCCGGCTCCAAGAGCGCATTGCTGCCATCACTCGATGCTACCGGCAGCTTTACCAATAACGGTCTCGCTGGTGCCGTAAATGGATTGCCTGCACCGGGCGGCAGGGGCCGCATTGTAGATCCCTTTTTTGAAGGCAACTACGGGACAGCACTCGCACAATTGTTGCGCCGAAACTTCCCTGACTACGCAGTTGGTTTCAACTTGAGCATTCCGATTCGCAACCGTGCCGCACAAGCCGACTACGCCAACGACACCCTGCGCCTGCGCCAGCAGGAACTGCAGGAAGTGCGCCAGCTCAATTCGATTCGCCTCGAGCTGACCAATGCCGTCATCGGTCTGCAGCAGGCTCGTGCCCGTCACGAATCCGCAGTCAAGAGCCGCCGCCTGCAAGAGCAGACCCTCGAAGCCGAGCAGAAAAAGTATGCACTCGGAAGCTCGACGATCTTCCTGGTAATCCAGGCACAGCGCGATCTCGCCACAGCACAAGGTGTGGAAGTGACAGCACTGGCCAACTACAGCCGTGCCCGCAACACTCTGGATGTATCCACTGGACGTTTGCTTGAAGTGAACTCAGTCAACCTCGAAGAAGCGAGCAAGGGTGTTGTGGCTAAGGCCCCTTCACAGATCCCTTAAGATCTGCTCAGTCTTTCTGAAAAAGTGGCTCGGGAGAATCTCTTCCCGAGCCACTTTCCGTTAACGGGAGAAGAATTTGCCCATCAGCCCCATGACATCATCGACAGCGCTGCCATCCTTGTTAAAGTCGAGCATGCCGGCGATACCATCAAGAGGGCTGGCTGACTGCTGAGTTTGCTTGGACATGGCACCCATGGCGAGCGAAGCAACCACCGGTAGCATCTGCTTGATCAGCACGTCGCTCAGGCCGGTATTGCCTGCAACGTGCGAAGCCAGCGCGCGGCTGGCGTCCTTGCTGCCGAGAAGATGACCAAGGATTCCATTGCCATCCTCAATCGTCTCTGGCTGCGAAAGAGTTGAGGGATCGTCGATATATTGTGAATGGTTGCCACTGGTCAATGCGCCCAGCAAGCCGTCAAGACCATTGTTCTGTTGCGCGCCCTGGGCCAAAGCCGGCAGCAACTGACCAAGGACGGATTGAGCCTGATCGCCCGAAATTCCAAATTGATTGGCGAGAGCTTCGATATTTTGGCCACCATTAGCGGCCTTGAGTACGTCCAATAGGTTCATGTGGCGAAGAATATCATGAAGGATAGAAGCCTGTGATGAATCTACTGTTAATCGACGACGATGAAGAACTCGTGCAACTGATCGGAGCCTATTTGAGCGGGCACGGAATTAGTGTCGAGTCGGTGCAGGATGGCACTCAGGGGCTGGCAAAGGCGATTGCAGGTGGGCATGATCTGATCCTGCTCGATGGCATGTTGCCCGGCCTCGACGGGCTTGAAGTGTTGCGGCAGCTCCGCAGGCGCTCCAGTGTTGCAGTAATCATGCTCACGGCGCGTGGGGCACCCCAGGATCGCATCACAGGCTTGGATACAGGCGCTGACGACTACCTGGCCAAGCCCTTCACTCCCGATGAGTTGCTGGCGCGAATCCGGGCAGTTTTACGGCGGACCCAGGCGGCAGTATCCAGCAAACCCGAAGTTTTGGAGCTTGGAGGAATCAGACTCGATTCCAGCCAGCGCGAGGCCTGGCTCAATTCAAAGCCCTGTCAATTGACCAGCTTGCAGTTTGAGATTCTGGAATACCTGATGCGGCATGCAGGGCGTGGCGTAACAAGGGATGAATTGACGGCAATCCTGCACCAGCGGGACTCCACTCCGTTTGAGCGTTGGCTCGATGTTCACATCAGCCAGATGCGCAAGAAGATCGAAGCCGATGGGCTGATAAGGATCCATACGATACGAGGTGTAGGCTACATGTACTCGGCTCCGCAAAGTGAGGCCCAGTGAGGAGCCTGTACGTAAAGCTGAGCTTGTGGTCCCTGGCAACGCTGGTCTTCTGCGTCGCCGTTTTTGTTTTTACCGCAACGACGCTGAACCGGAATTCTGTTTCAAGAGGCGGCCCGATGGAGCGGACGATCAGCCTGCAGGCAACCGCAGCCATCAATGCCTACGAAACTGGCGGAAGAGAAAAGCTTCAGGAGTTTATGAAGGATCTCGAACGGTTCTTTCCAGAGCAGCACTGGATGGAAGACAGCGCCGGAAATGATCTGATTTCCGGCAAGCAGCATCCAGAGCGGTTTGACAAGTTCAGGATCAA
>JAPKYY010000598.1 GCA_026394095.1 Acidobacteriota bacterium
GCGACCAGGAAGGCCTCGACGTCCTTGGGCTCTGGAGGCAAGCCGGTCATGTCGAGTGCGACGCGGCGGATGAGTGTCCGCTTGTCAGCCTCGACTCCGGCACTGAGGCCTTCGGCATCGAGGCGCGTCCGCACAAAATAGTCGATCGGGTTGCGCCCGGCAGGTATCGCAGCCTTCTCAGGTGCTTTAAAAGCCCAGTGCTCCTGCCAGGGGGCGCCTTGTTCAATCCACGACTTTAGAGTCTGCTTCTGCGCGTCGGTGATCACCTTGTGTGCCGAGGCCGGTGGCATCCGCAAGGCCGCGTTGGTATGGGTCAAACGTTGGTAGAGTTTGCTCTCGAGCGGCTTGCCAGGCACCACGGCCCTCGCCATTGCGCCCTCCCGGGTATCGAGCCGCAGCCCGGCCATTCGCGACGACTGGTCTGGCCCGTGGCAATGAAAACAGGCGTCAGAAAGGATCGGCCGCACTTCCCGCTGGAAGTCTACACCCTTCGTGTTCTGCCCCATCACCGGCAGCACGGCCAGCAGTACTAACAAATATTCACGTCGCATCACGATCCTAATTGTATCCCCGCCGTCTAGCAGAATCGAGATTCGCACAGGGAGGCCGCAGCAGCGCTTGGCGCATCGAAGCGCTGCTCCGCAACAGTTGAAGGATCTCAGTTCGGGACGTAACCCTTCATCAGCACTACATCGGAGGCCTGCTCAAAGCGGGTAAGAGCCAGCATTCCTTTGGAGGACCAGGCGAAATCTGTGATCTGATGAGTTTCGAACCTGGTGAGAGGCTTCGCCGGTGAACCATCGACAGGAAGGTTCCAAAGGTTTGAGACCCCGTTGAGCGTGAGAATGAAGGTGAGGGACTTCCCGTCAGGACTCCAGGAAAAGTGTTCTTGCTGAGCCCCGACCGGGAGCTTCAACACGTTGGAAACAGGGCCGCCTTCAAAAGGGTAAATGCGAATTTCCATACTCATTGTCTTGTGGGCCGCAATCCACTTTCCATCTGGTGAAATGTCGGGCTCAGAGGTTGAAGCATCGGAGTTGATTCGGACCGGCGTCCCACCCTCGAGCGGCTTTCGCCAGATGGAGAGCAAGTCGGAGCTGAAGCCAGAGAAAACAAGCCATCGTCCGTCGGGGGAGGCTTTGGGCCGGCCAGCGCTAATATTGGCGGTGAGCTTTACCGGGGTGCCGCCCGAGAGGGGAGTCTGCCAGATGGCCATCTCGCCATCGCGGCTGGATTCATAGTAAACAGCGCGACCATCGAGAGAGGCAAAGGGCCGATTGTCTCCCACTGAGGTATTTGGAAGGCGTTGTTTTCTGCCGGTAAAGGGATCAATGCTCCAGTTTCCATCGGGGCTAGTGGCGAGAATCAGGGTTGGAGTCCAGGCTGGGTGGTCGAAACCGGGAAAGCCGGAGGTAATCTGCTTTGCCTTGAGAGGTTGAGCGGGGTCGAGAGTCCAGATTTGGGGGGCCGTGTCGTTCTTTGCAAGAACCAGAGTCTGCGAGCCGGCGGCAAGTGAGATGTCATTGTAAGAAGAAGGATCGTCGGTCAGCTTTTCGGTTTCGCCGGACGGGAACTTCACGCGATAGATTTGACGCAGGCCTGATTCGAGGCTTGCGATCACGGCGATCAGACTCTCTCCCTTGGAATCCCAGGTGAGTTCCGGCCGAGGAAACACACTCGACCAGGGCCCTTTGGCGAGAACGGTTTCCTTGTGGTCGGCGAGACGAACTGTCGAGAGACTATGGTGGTGGCCGGAACTATTGGTGAGAAGCCACCAGCAGGCGAGAGTATTTCCGTCCGGGGACAAGCTTGCCGCTGTGAGCCGATCCGGATTCAAACGTCGGAAAATTTCGGTCTCTTTGGCAGCCGCAAGATCATAGACCAGGACGATGCTCTTGCCCCCTTGATCTCGCATGAAGAGAAGCTGACTGCCGGAACGGCTAACTCCCTGAAGCCAGGTAGTGCCACGGATCAGCAGCGAAGGAAGCCCGGTTGCAGTATCCAGTTGATAGATATTTGCTCCCGGAGAGGGGCCATCCCAGGAGCCAAAGTAGAGTTGAGTGCCATCTGGAGAGAATTCCATGCGGGCAAGATCGCCGGCTTTACGCAGGAGTATGGAGCATTTCTTGTCTTCGACGGTGCACAGTCGAATCACCCGCTCGTGATTGTCGCTATCCATATAAGCGATGAGTTTGCCGTCCATCGATGCGGCAACGTTTTCGACAGAGCCCGATCGGCTAAATTGAACGATTTGTTTCTGAACCGGAATTTTCAAACGAGAACGGGCCACAACGACAGAGATCAGAACAGCTGCGGCAATCAGGAGGCCCATCCTGATTTGACGGCGGTAGGAAGACAGGGGAAGAGCATCCACTACCGGAGGAGCTTCTATGGCCGGCTGCACGCTGGCGGGAGGATCCAATCGATAGCCTCGGCCACGGATCGTCTGGATATAGACGTGTGAATCCCCGGTTGACTCCAGCACCTCACGAATTCGGCGCACGGCAACGTTGATGGCAGACTCGAAGTCGACGTGATGATCTTCGGGCCAAAGTTGGTCGCGGATCTCTTCGCGGGTCACGAGTTCGCCAGGACGTGCAGCCAGGATTTCCAAAAGCAGAAAGGCGCGGCCCGTTAGATTGAGTGCCTGCCCTGCCGAACGCAACTGGCCAGCCGCTGAATCGAGTTCAAACGAGCCAAACCGGATCGTTCCTTTCCTTACCTGCATGCATTCAATAGCTTATCTGGATTGAATCCTGCCCGTGGTGGCAAAGTGGGGAGGGGCAAAATTAGGGTCCTTAAACCTAATTGCTGCCTTAATCCTAGCTTACTCAAGCAAGTGGCTTATTTTCAGTGCGTTATGGAGTGTTACCGCAGACTGAAACCATTGAATAGATCAGGGGAATCCCCTAGTCTTGAACTCGAAAGCAGTACAAGTCAAAAAAAAAGGTGTGACACGCATGAGGATCGCAGAGCATTCCCAACGCAGCAAAAGAGTTTCAAGATGGGCAGCGCTGAGCTGTGGCCTGCTGCTGTTGGCGGGAGTTGGCCTGGCACAAGGAATCAAGCCACCCTACGAACTCGGTACTGAAGACATAGCTGTCTACAACTACGTATTTGAGAATCCGAAACCGATTTTTGTCGCTGAATATGCGCTCGACACTTTCGGAGTAGATTCCTCAGGCTACGCATTTCGAATGATACAAATTCGTCGCATTGAGACAGGCGATATGGTGACTTGGCCAAAGCAAAAGGCGAAGTCTGGGTACGAACGGATTCTGGTGGCTGTTCCAACCGAGAGTATGTTGTGGGACACCTTCGGCAAAGGCAGCACAACATGGGATTCTCGCACCAAGATCAATATCGGAGCACTCGGAAAGGTCTATGTCACGGATCGTGGGGGGAACTTCGACGCCATAAACGCGATCAACTACAACGCCGGTGAATGGTGGGGAAATCTTTGGGACAAATTGACGCCGGCGGGATCAACCGTGACGATCAACAATCACAGCACGTCGAGGTGGTACGTTGGCGAGTATCAAAAGAAGGCGCTCGGCAAACTATCTCTGCTGAAGACGATCGGATGGGTAGAGCCGGGCACGATCAAGACATTCACGCGAAGCAATATGAGCCTGGGCTACACCGAGCGGCACATTCGCTGGATCGACTCCACAAGTCTGCCGTCGGAGATATCGCACGATTCATTTCAGAGCTTCAAAGGGCGTCAGGATGTTGGAGTTCCCATCAACATCGCTCATATCGACGTCGACAAAGACGGGGTAACCAAAGGTTTCACAACGCTCGAATGGGAAGCGAAGTTGCTGGTAGACCGAATTGTTTGCCGCGCATTTTCCGGCCTGGCGACTGCGTTCGAGGCCCCAAATTTTCCGCCGGAAGTACAGATATTTCTGGAAGCGGCGATTGCTGCATTGAAGCCGATCGAAGACACGATCTTGCAGGCATTTCCACTGCAGCAAATCGCCGACAAAGCCGCGCAGACGATGAATGGCAAGTTTGATTCAACGCAATTGGATGCGGTCCAAAAGCTTGTGGATGTACTGGACGCCTCCTCGACGGATTTCGACACGGCCGTTAGTGCTGACAACTTATGTGGACTTCAGGATTCGGTCGTCCCGCCGGGAACGGTTGACAAGGTCTTGCTTGCTCTGGGGGCCAACCCGCTGCCAGCCAGCATGGAGACGGGGGCATTCATCAGCTACGGAAAGACTTCGACCTTCAAGTACAAGAACTTCAATTTTCAGGTACTTCAATCGAAGGCCGTGATGGCGAAGGATCTTAGAAACCTGAACCAGGATCCGCAGATCACCCGATTCATCAAGATTTCTGGCGGTGTCTCGACCACTTCTGGATTTGGTGGCCTGAAAGCGAAAGAGTTCACTTACTACCTCCCCGGCGGATCGGTGTCAAGCCTCTATACCGGAGGCTCGGTGGGTATCAGCCTGACTGGTGCGCCGAAACCGCTCGACAAAATAGGCGTGAACTTGATGTTCGATACGAACGCTTCGATGGAAGGATTCGGTTTCTCCGCAAACAAGAAGGCCGCAGGTGCGCTTTCCGGGACATTCCTTGGCGGCTTCGCGATTCGTTTGAAAGACAAGGACTAGAGAGGCTGCCGATGCTGGCGAAAAGCACCTTTGCCTGGATGGCGGTGTTGCTGTTTGCGGGCACACCGCTCGAAGCTCAAGATTCCCTTGGCGGTCTAAGCCGCCAGGGGAACGATTTAATCGCGAAGAAGTTATTGCCCGAGGCGGAGAAGTTCTTTCGCGGAGCGGTAGCGCAGGCACGCGCGGCGAGCGATAAAGCCTGGGAAGCCGAATTTGAACGGGCTATCGGCGAAACTTACGAGCGGCGATTTGAATACGGCAATGCCAAGACACACTACCAGCGCTCTCTTGAGATTCGACTTGAGATGCCGGGGGCTGAGGAAAACCGAAAGCAGATAGCCCGGCT
>JAPKYY010000760.1 GCA_026394095.1 Acidobacteriota bacterium
TAGCGAATCGGAAATGGCCGAACCTTCCCGCAGAAATTCAGGATTCGACGCCACGGCAAAGGGTGCGCTCTTTCCAGCCACCTTCTGCGATTCGCGAATCAGCGCCCCCACCCAATTTCCGCTACCAATCGGGACTGTAGACTTGTTCACAACCACGGTAAATGGCGAGCTCAGGTGCCTGCCAAGGCTCTCGCTGGCACTCCGCAGATACTTGAGGTCCGGCTGCCCATCGGGCAAACTTGGCGTGCCCACAGCAATAAACACAATCTCTGCGTCTGGAATCGCCTCTTCATACTTGCTCGTAAAATGCAGTCTGTCCTTGGACTCCTGCATCAAGTCCTGCAAATTGGGTTCAAAGATCGGAATCTGCCCGGCACGCAACGCTTCTACCTTGCGCTCATCTACGTCCAGGCAATGCACATCATGGCCGACAAAGGCCAGGCACACCCCTGTCGTCAGCCCGACATATCCCGTCCCGATCACCGCAACTTTCATTTAGGGTTCTACTTTCACCTGGTTTACAACCGAGCTCACACCCTTCACTTTCTTCGCGACCTTTTCGATCTTCTGCTGAGCCCGCTCCTTGTCCACTCGCCCCTTTACGGTGACGACACCATTTTTTACGTCTACATTGAGGTTTCCGCCCTTGATGTCTGGATCGTTGGCAAGGCGCATTCTCACCTGGTCGTAAATCTGCTCATCACTGTTCTTTTTCTGTGCAACTGCCGGTAGCATCAGGGCGAACAAAGTCGCCACTACGATCAATAATTTGGTCATTTCACCTCACTCGTATTCTGCCATCCCAATTCATTCAGGAATGATTCATTCTCGCGCCACTTCGGTTTCACCTTCACAAACAGCTCAAGATAAAATTTCCGGCCAAGAATTTCTTCCAGGTCTTTTCGCGCCTCGGTCCCAATCTTCTTGATCATGGCGCCCTTGGCGCCGATCAGAATCGGCTTCTGGCCTTCACGCTCCACGATGATGCTTGCTGTAACGCGTGCCACGTTTGGCTTCTCTTCCCACTGGTCAACGACAACTGCCACACTGTGTGGCACCTCGTCGCCGGTAAAGTGCAGGATCTTTTCGCGAATGATCTCGGCTGCGATATTCCGCTCCGGCATATCCGTCAGGTAGTCGGCCTCAAATCGAGGCTCGCCTTCGGGCAGTTTTTCAAAGATCGCTTTCTTCAATCCGGCCAATCCTTCGCCCTTACGGGCAGAAACCGGAATCAGTGCCTCAAACGGAAAGGCTGCCTGAAATGCTTCAATCCTGGGAAGGAGCAATCGCTTGTCCGGGATCTGATCGATTTTGTTCAACACAAGAAACGCAGGTACCGGATTGCCCTCGCGGGCCCGGCGCAAGGCGTCGAGGGCTTCCTTCTCGTCCTCGGCTAGCTCTCCCTGATCGGCCATCAGTGTCGCATCGGCAACATAGATGAGAAGGTCCTTACCCTCAAGCGCCGCCCGCACGCTTTGCATCATACGGCGGTTGATCAGCGTATCGCTCTTGTGAATGCCAGGCGTATCGAAAAACACAATTTGGCCTGCATCCTCCGTTACAACACCCATAATGCTGGATCTGGTGGTCTGTGGTTTGGCAGATACGATTGCCAGCTTTGATCCCAGAAGCCCGTTTAGCAGAGTACTCTTGCCTGCATTCGGTCTTCCGGCAATCGCCACGTGGCCGAATTTCGACTTAGTCTTCGCTGTTCTTCTCTTCGACATCTTCTTCCTTACCGGCTTCGACCGCGCGGCACAGCCGCAAACGTTCTACCCGTCTTTCATCGCTTGACATGATTTCAAGCTTGATTCCATCCCGTTCGATAACTTCACCGGCCTTGGGCACGCGCCCAAACCACTCGGTTGCCAGCCCACCCACTGTCGTAGCCTCAATCTCTTCATCGGGGCTGAACTCCAGCAGATCGCGCAGGTGATCGACGTCAAAACTTCCTGCCACTACAAAACTGCCGTCGTCTTCGGTGATCACATCATGGCCGGGTTCGTGCTCATCACGGATCTCGCCAAATACTTCTTCAACCAGATCTTCCATCGTGGCCAGACCCGCAGTATTGCCGTACTCATCCACCACAATAGCCATATGGTTGCCGTCCTGCTGCATTTCCTTCAGCAAATCCGTCACCAGTTTGGTCTCCGGTACAAACGCAATCGGCCGTTGCAAGTCGATCGCCTTCATGCCGGCGCGATCCTGATCTTCAACTTCAAACATGTCTCGCACATGGACAAATCCGGTAATCCGGTCTACTTCGCCCTCATAGACAGGAATCCTCGAAAACTGTTCGTTGATGACCAGGCGCCTCAATTCTTCGAGAGTTTTGGTGCCGTCAATGGCGACGATATTCGGCCGTGGTGTCATTACCTCACGCACCCGCTTGTCTCCAAACGCAACCACACTCTGAATCAGCTTCTTGTCACCCTCTTCGATCAAGCCTTCTTCTTCACCGGCCGCAATCAGGGCTTCGATTTCCTCTTGTGGGCTTGCTCCATCGTCAAGACTCTCTGCCGGCTTGCTGATTTCAGCCAGGGTCTCGACAAAGCGCAACAGCGCCGCAAACGGCCGCATCAAGAGGGCTGCCAGTTTCAACAACGGCACAAGCGCCTCAAGTCCTTCGCCGGTTACCCTTCGGTACATCAGTTGTGGCACCAGATAAGAAAAAATCGCCATCGAAATCAATGCCACTGCGATCCCCTGCAAGATGTCCAAAACAGGAGTGGGGCCGCCATCGCTCAGGAAAAACGCAAGCACCCCGATGCAAACCAGCAGCCCATGTTTGTAAAGACTGAATATGAGTGCTGCATCGTCGGTCTCCATCCCCAGCTTGGGGGAAATCACATCCTTGAAGTACTCCAGCGCAGGAAAATCCCGAGCCCGCAAGCGCAGGCTTTCCAGATAAAGCAACTGGACATAAGAAAACAACATCAGCGCCGCAAGCGAAGCTACATAAAGACCAATCCAGAAGGCTGCAATCATCGAGTCCTCTCAATCAATCCCGCACTCAAGCCAAAGACCTTACGCCATCGGGTCTCAACGCGTCTCATCTGTCCACGATCCGTCTCGTGGTCCATACCTTTAAGATGCAGCGCCCCATGCAGCATCAGGATTTTCAATTCGTCGAGCAAACTATGTCCATGTGTTGCTGCCTGCTCAGCCGCACGCTCGATCGAGATTGCCAGCTCACCCAGATTCTCCTCTTCGCCAGAGGGAAAACTCAAGACATCGGTTGGGTAATCAGCCCCAAGAAACTGTAGGTTCAACGCGTGCAGTTGTTTGTCATTGCTGATCAGGCAGTCGAAACTCTTGCCTTCCAGCACCTGCACCGCCACTTCTTCAGCAAATGCGCGCAAAGCGGAGCGCTCCTCTTTGGGGAGCGTCTTGCGAAACAGAATGGAGCTTCGTTTGCCCATCAGGCTTCTGGTTGGTCTACTGGCGAGCCCGGAGTAATACTTGCCACCGCCGCAGCAGCCGGCACCGGCTCATCAAGCTTTAACAGCATCTGGCGGCCAATCCCGGTTTTCTCGGAATAGCTTTCATAGGCCCGCACAATCCTCTGTACCAGGCTATGTCTCACCACGTCTGTATCGTCAAAGTGAACGAATGCAATGCCTTCAACGTTCTTCAAAATCTCTGTCACTTCGATCAGTCCGCTTCGTTTGCCACCGGGTAAATCGATTTGCGTGATGTCGCCGGTAACTACCATTTTCGAGTTGAAACCCATTCTCGTCAGAATCATCTTCATCTGATCCGGCGTGCAGTTCTGGCTTTCGTCCACAATGATGTAGGCGTCGTTCAAGGTGCGGCCGCGCATAAAGGCGATCGGCGCTACCTCAATCGTGTTCTTCTCAAGCAACTTCTCCACTTTGTCGGCTTCGATCATGTCGAAAAGCGCGTCATAGAGTGGCCGAAGGTAAGGATCTACCTTTTCCTGCAACGTCCCGGGCAGAAATCCTAACTTCTCTCCAGCTTCGACCGCAGGCCTGGTAAGGATAATCCGGCTCACTTGTTTGCCCAGCAGCGCCGCTACAGCCATCGC
>JAPKYY010000202.1 GCA_026394095.1 Acidobacteriota bacterium
AACGCCGAAGAATTCAAAGGCAAACTCGAAGAAGCCCGGCGCGAAGCCGGTGCCGCCTTTGGCAACGACGCTGTCTTCCTCGAACGCTTCATCCGCCGCGCCAAGCACATCGAAATTCAGATCATCGCCGACAAACACGGCAACGTCGTCCACCTCCACGAACGCGATTGCAGCGTCCAGCGCCGCCACCAGAAAGTCGTCGAAGTCGCCCCGGCCGTCAACCTCTCAGCGAAGATCCGCAAAGAACTAGCCGAAGCCGCCGTAGCCCTCGCCAAAGTAGCCAACTACGAAAACGCGGGCACCGTCGAGTTCCTCGTCGACGTCGATCGCGAAGAGTGGTTCTTCATCGAAGTCAACCCGCGCGTCCAGGTCGAACACACCGTCACCGAAATGGTCACCGGCATCGACATCGTCCGCACCCAGATCCAGGTCGCCATGGGCCACAAACTCCACGGCCCCGAAATCAACCTGCCCAAGCAGGAAGACATCAAGGTCAACGGCTTCGCCCTCCAGTGCCGCGTCACCACAGAAGACCCCACCCAGAACTTCACCCCAGACTACGGCCGCATCCATACCTACCGCTCCCCCGCCGGCTTCGGCATCCGTCTCGACGGCGCATCGGCCTATGGTGGCGCAGTCATCACGCCCTTCTACGATTCACTCCTGGTCAAGACCACAAGCTGGGGCCGCGACTTCAACGAAGCCTGCCAGCGCATGGACCGCGCCCTGCGCGAATTCCGCATCCGTGGCGTCAAAACCAACATCCCCTTCCTCGAAAACGTCATCAACAACGACACATTCCAGAAGGGCGACGTCACCACCCGCTTCCTCGAAGAAACCCCCGCACTCTTCAAGTTCACCGCCCGTCGAGACCGCGCAACCAAACTCCTAACCTATCTAGGCGAGACCATCGTCAACGGCAACCCCGAAGTCGCCGGCAAACCCAAACCCGCCACCTTCCGCAAGCCCAAGATCGAAGCCTATCTCGACTACGCCCCACCCAAAGGCACCAGACAACTCCTCGACGAACTCGGGCCCGAAAAGTTCGCCCAGTGGACCCGCGACCAGAAGCGCCTCCTCATCACCGACACCACCTTCCGCGACGCCCATCAATCCCTGATGGCCACCCGCATGCGCACCTACGACATGATGGCCGTCGCCAACTTCGTCGCCCACCGTCTCTCCGGCCTCTACTCGCTCGAGATGTGGGGCGGTGCCACCTTCGACGTCTCGATGCGCTTCCTCCTCGAAGACCCCTGGCAACGGCTGCGCAGGCTAAGAGAAGCAATCCCCAACATCTGCTTCCAGATGCTCCTCCGCGCCTCCAACGCCGTCGGCTACACTGCCTACCCCGACAACGTAGTCCGCGAATTCATCATCGAATCCGCAGCCCAAGGCATCGACATCTTCCGCGTCTTCGACTCCCTCAACTACCTTCCCAACATGAAGGTCGCGATGGCCGCCGTCCGCAAGACCAACCGCATCTGCGAAGCCGCCATCTGCTACACCGGCGACATCCTCGACCCCAAGCGCACCAAGTACTCCCTCAACTACTACGTCCGCATGGCTAAAGAGCTGGAGAAGATGGGCGCTCACGTCCTCGCCATCAAGGACATGTCCGGCCTCGCCAAGCCCTACGCTACAGAGATCCTCGTAAAGGCCCTCAAAGAAGAAATCGGGCTTCCGATCCACTTCCACACTCATGACTCAAGCGGCCTCAACGGGGCCTCGATCCTCAAGGCCTCAGACGCCAAGGTCGACGTAGCCGACGCCGCAGTAGCGTCCATGTCCGGCTCCACCAGCCAGCCCAACCTCAACAGCATCGTTGCATCATTAGCCAACACCAAACGAGACACCGGCCTAGACAGCCAAACGCTCCTTGAGTATTCCGAATACTGGGAAGCCGTCCGTCACAACTACAGCGGCTTCGATTCCAGCCCCCGCCACGGCCTCGCCGACCTCTACATCCACGAGATGCCCGGCGGCCAATACACCAACCTGCGAGAACAAGCCGAATCCATGGGCCTCGGCACCCGCTGGCCTGAAGTCGCCAAGATGTACGCCGACGTCAACGCCGCCTTCGGCGACATCGTAAAGGTAACTCCATCCAGCAAAGTAGTCGGCGACCTCGCCCTCTACCTGATCAGCCGCGGCATGAGCATCGAAGAGTTCACCAACCTCAAGCCAGACCACACGCTAACCCTTCCCAACTCAGTCATTGACATGTTCGAAGGCTCCCTCGGCATCCCCGAAGGCGGCTGGCCAACGAAGATCTCAAAGATCATCCTGCAGGCACGCAAGGCAAAGAAAGCCAAGCTCCCGCCAGCAGACCTTACCAACACAAAGCTCAACAGAACCGACCTGATGAGCTACCTCATGTACCCCGACGTCTTCAACAAGTTCGCCAAGATCCGCGACACTTATGACAACGTCGAAGTCCTCCCCTCCCCGCAATTCTTCTACGGCATGACCAAGGGAGAAGAAATCAGCTTCGATCTCGAACCCGGCAAGACACTAATCGTAAAGTTCCTGACGCTAAGCGAACCCCACCCCGACGGCAGCCGCACCGTATTCTTTGAACTCAACGGACAACCAAGAGAAGTCCAGATCAAAGACAAATCCCTCAAAGCCAGCACAGCCCAGCGCCCCAAGGCCGACCCGGCCAACCCCAACCACATCGCCGCCCCAATCCCGGGAGCCATCACCAGCGTTCACGCGCAGATTGGCCAGGCCGTAAAGAAGGGCGAACGACTCTTAGTGATGGAAGCCATGAAGATGCAAACCACCGTCAACGCTCCCGCAGACGGCAAGGTAAAGGACATTCTCGTCAAACCCGGCGAAACCGTCGAACCCAAAGACCTGCTAGTGGTTCTCGAGTAATCGGAAGGGCAGCGCAATTCAGTTCGGCTTGCGCTGCCCCCATCCCATAAATTGATCGATGGATTTTGCAACTGCGAAAAATCCCTCACCAGCCCAGCGGGCGAGAAACCCTAAGACGACTGAGATAACAAATTCCATTAAGCCTCAAACACAACCCGCGGCCCATAAACATCCCGAACTTTCAACCGTACCCCGCAACTCTGTAATTCAAACTCATCGTCAAGATCCTGAAAAATCGAAGTCTTCCAGATTCCGTCTCCACAGGAACGCTCGTACAACTTCACGCTGTATCGGTCTGCATAAACAAGAAGATATTCGCGCACGCTCTTGATCGAAGTGTATGCATGAAACTTATCTGATTCATCCTTCATGGAAGTACTGGGAGACAGCACCTCTACGACAACAGATGGATTCGTAAGGCAGCTGATCCCCCGCTGCTGGACATTCTCTTTAGGCCCACAAACAACGCTCATATCCGCAAACACAACCGCCTTGCGCGAAGCGATATAAATCGCCTGGTTCGTCGGCATGACACTGCAATTGCTCCCCTTCAGTCGCACGAAAAGTTCACCGAAAAGTTGAGACTCAATCTCGTAGTGTTCGTCAGCCCCGCCAGCCATCCCCTCAACAACCCCATCCCAGTACTCGAGCCGCTCCCCGCTTGTCTCAAGCAGTTCGAAATACTCCTCTTCGCTCATTCGGCGCTTTGCAACAACTGGTAGCATCTCTCACCGTCATTACTGATCTTCAGCCCAATCGTCAAAAGAACACCTACTCCGCAAAAACAACCCGTGGCCCATAAACATCCCGCACCTTCAACCTCACCCCGCAGCTCTTCAACTCAAACTCGTCCTCAGGATCCAGGAAGATAGACGTCTTCCAGATCTCATTCCCGGACGAACGCTCGTGCAGCTTAACGCCATAGCGGTCCGAAGAGACCAGCAGGTATTCCCTCACACTCTTAAGCGAAGTGTAGGCATGAAATTTATCCATCTCATCATTCATCGCAGTGCTAGCCGAAAGCACCTCTATGACCACGGCTGGATTGGTAAGGCAACTGATGCCACGCCTCAAAACTCTTTCTTCTTTGCCGCAAACAATGCTCATGTCAGCAAAAACATAGGCATCCCTCGTTGCGACGAATATGGCCTGATTGGTAGTGACAACACTGCAGTCCGTTCCTTCCAGACGCTTGTAGATCTCCCCGAACAATCTGGATTCGATGGCGCAATGCTCCTCAGACCCGCCAGCCATCCCCTCCACAACACCATCCCAATACTCCAGCCTCTCCCCACTCTCTTCAAGCAGCTTGAAGTATTCGTCTTCGCTCATCCGCCGTTTTGCCGCAACAGGTACCATCACCCACCATCATCACCGATC
>JAPKYY010001017.1 GCA_026394095.1 Acidobacteriota bacterium
GCGAATCGCAATATCGCTGATGCGCCAATTGCGCCATCGGCAATCCGGGCTGAAGGCATGATGTGGACGGACTCACAGGGTATGCAACCGAATGATATGCCGAGGGCGCTGGAACTCGCGGAGATTTCCTCTGTGATTGCAGAATTCGGCGAGGCAACCGAGCGGGCGATTCGGGCAGGCTTTGATGGTGTGGAACTGCATGCGGCGTCCGGGTATCTGCCGAATCAGTTTCTGAGCCCGGGGGCCAACCAGCGCACGGATATCTATGGTGGGTCGATTGAGAACCGGAATCGGTTTGTGATCGAGACGCTGCAGGCGATGATTGCGGCGGCAGGATCAGCAGGGAAGATCGGTATCAAGGTGAGCCCGGGGATGAAGTTTAATGGGCTTGATGATCAAGATTGCATTCCAGCTTATGAAGCGCTGGCCAAGGCGATTTCTCCTTTAGGGCTGGCCTATCTGCATGTGATGAGAACCGGGATTGGAGCTGAAGTGGCGCTGCGCAAGGCGTTTACAGGCAAGTTGTTGGTGGGTGGTGGGTTTTTGCGGGAAGAGGCAGAAAAGACGCTGGTGGAAGGGCGCGCCGACGCGATTGTCTTTGGAACGCCGTTTATTGCAAATCCGGATCTGGTGACGCGGCTCGAATTGGATGCACCGCTACAGAAAGCGGACCCGGCGACTTTTTACTCGCCGGGCCCGCAAGGTTACACCGACTATCCAGTGCTGTAAAGCTAGGGTTTTGGCTTCACCCCCACGAGTTCTTTCTTCTTTTCTTTCCAGTCTTTGAGACCACAGGAGGCCACTACTTTGTAGCCGGCCTTGGTGAGTATGTCCGCGGCACGCGCGGCTCGGCCTCCGCCGTTTCAAGCCGTGATAATGGCCTTATCTTTAGGGACTTCGCCGATGCGCTTTTCAAGTTCACCGAGCGGAATGTTTACATAGCCTTTAAGAGAACCGAGTTCTTCGATTTCTTTGGGCTCACGAACGTCGAGGAAGAACATGTTCTTCTCGCTCTTGAGTAGTTGCGCGAGGTCTTCGGCGTCGGTGATTTTTCGTGTTTGCGAAAAAGCCAGGACTCCGATGGCCAGCGCCAATAGGAACCGTTTCATAGCTAGAGTGTATCTAATAGATATGGCCCGACCTCTCGAATTCGATCGCTGCCAGGCAGTGGAAGCCGCCAAGGCTGTCTTCCACCGGGCTGGCTATGAGGCTGCCAGCGTTGACGACCTGACGCAGGCGCTTGGGATCTCCCGTGCGAGCCTGTACAACACGTTTGGCGACAAGCGCGGGCTGCTGCTGGCGACACTGGATTCCGCATGTGATCAGGGGCAGAAGATGCGAGAGGATGCGTGCGGGCGGCGGTGCGGAGCAAAGAAGGTGATCCGCGAACTTTTCGAGAAGATTTCCAATCCTGAGGCTGAGGGTTGCTACATGTTGACGCTTGGAGCGGAGTTGTCGACGTCAGATCCAGAGGTGCAGGCGATGGTACAGAAGAGCCTGGAGCAGAGCAGGGCGATGTTTGCCGAGCTACTGTCGAAGGACGGACGATTCAAACCCAAACAGATTGAGGAAAAGTCTGCGGTGCTGCTTGGGGCAATGGTTTCGATTCTTACGCTGACACGAGTGCATCCTGACCCGAAGCTGCTTGAGAGTGTGATCGATCAGGCATTACTCGTTTTAGACTGATTGTTCTAATATTTTTGCGACCAATTCTGGAATGGTGAGTCCAAAACAACAGAGGACGCAAACCATGTCACAAACACTGAAAAACAAGATTGCAGTAATTACCGGCGCCAGCCGTGGAATCGGCCGGGCTACCGCCCTGAGGCTGGCGAAAGACGGCGCAGAAGTATTTGTTCACTACTCAGCCAGCAAAGATGCAGCCGA
>JAPKYY010000818.1 GCA_026394095.1 Acidobacteriota bacterium
TTGCGGTAAGCAGCGGCAATCAGTTGCAAATCCTTGAGCTTGCTTTCGAGAATCGTGACAAGCGTGAAGTTCGTTCGATTGAACTGGGCCTGCTGGTTCGCGATCAGGAAGGCCGTGAATTCTCGGCCGGATCTCTGCCGGCGGCGATGTCGATGAAACCCAAAGGCGGAGCCTCGGTGCAGCCTTCAGCCAGCGTTACACTCAACCGCCCGATGGGATTGCCGATGAAGGTGGAGAGTTTGACTGGCTTTGTGCAGCAGGTTGAGTTCACCAATGGCGATGTCTGGGTTCCGCCGAGTGCCTTCCGCGATGAAGCACGCCTGGCGAAGTTTATCCCGGGTAGCCTCGAAGAACAACGTCTCTCAGATATCTACCGGCGTCGCGGCATGCAGGCCCTGTTGGAAGAGCTGAACAAGCAATGAATATCGCCGATGCTCTGGGGCACGCTCCTGAAGAGTTGAGCCTTCCTTTGCGTGAACAGCTTACCGGCTATTGGGTTGCTCTGGAGCTCTACGACGCGCACCGTTTGCCTCTGCGCAAGATTGCCGCTGTTGCCAAGACTCCCGCTGAGTGCTTCGCCACTTTGAAGTCGAGCGGCCTCGAGCTATCGCACTTTGAAGTGATCCAGTTGCCCGCAGCCTTCTAAAGTCGCCGATAATAGAATCTTGGACCAAGAAAAAGCGCTGCTCCGGAAAGTCGGAGAGGCCGTAACCAAATTTAAAATGATCCGTGAAGGAGACCGTGTCGCCGTCGGTGTGTCTGGCGGCAAGGACTCGGTAACTCTGCTTGAGGCCCTCCTGGCCCTGCAACGGCGTGCGCCCATCAACTTCACGGTCTGCGCCTTCACGATCGAGCAGGGCAAGTTTCTGGCCCCAATCCAGCCCTATGGCGAGTGGTTGCGCTCGCGTGGAATCGAATGGCACTACTTTACCGATCCGCCGAGCTTGCGTCTGATCGATGACGAACCAGATCACGGCTGCGACTTGTGTTCGCGCTTCCGCCGCCGGGCCGTATACGAGGTCTGCAAAGGTTTGGGTGTGAATGTGATCGCCCTCGGTCATACGGCAGATGATTTCTGCGAGACGCTTTTGCGCAATGCGATGTTTACGGGGGCATTGAGTTCTTTGCCTCCGATCACTTACTCGAAGGACAAAGACTTCCGTCTCATCCGGCCGCTCGTGTTCACTCCGGAGACAATCACCACCGCCTACGCGCAGATGCTGGGTTGCCCGGTAATCCCCTGTGGTTGTTCCCAAAAGACGGGCACAGTACGCCGCAGCGTGCGTGACTTCTTTGCCGAGATGGAGCAGGATCATCCCAATCTGAAGGATTCGCTCCTGAGTGCGATGGGGAACGTGAAATTACAGCGTCTGCTCGACAGCCGCTATCTCGATCCCGACGAAGGCGACGACACTGAAGTCGTCACCACCGCCGGACCATTTCCGATTCTTACTACTACTTGATCTGTTCGAGGATGGCGAAGTCGCCCGGGTTCCAGGCCTGCGCGATGATGTACATCTTGCCGTTCACTTCTTTGATTACTGCGTTGTGGATGTGCTGGAAGTTTGCCAGGCCCAGATCTTCCTTGGCCATTACAGTCGAAACCAGCTTGTCGTTCTCGAGCAGGTAGATCGGTGCGCCCTTGCTGCGATCCGGCCCATGCAGGGAGCCAACCACCGCGTAGTTATCCATGTAGTAGACGTCGCAGGGGAAAGAACCCAGCGGCATCCGCAGGGTCGAAAGATACTGCCCGTAGCGGGTGTAGCGATCGATCTCGGAATTGGGACGATCTGACACATCGATGCGCGTAGTGCC
>JAPKYY010000285.1 GCA_026394095.1 Acidobacteriota bacterium
CGAGCGACACCCCAAAGACTTCATGGATCCGCATCAACATCAACACAACCTTGAGCGAGTGGCCCCCAAGGTCGAAAAAGTTGCTCTCGCCACTGACAGTCTCGCAGGCCAGCAGGTCTTGCCATATAGAAGCAAGCAGACTTTCGGTGCCAGTTTCAAGTTCTATGCCTGAGCCCCGCTTCATCTGCTGGCGAATCGAACGAACACGATTAAGTCGCCGTGCAATCCCGGCATAATCAACGCTGTGTTGTGCCGGGGCTGCTGAGGCATGCGCCGCTTCTGCACGCTCAGTTCGCCTTGGCTCAAATCGAAGACTGGCCAGTGTTTCGACTGTCGCCGGAGAAGGCACTGACTCATAGAATTCTCGTGCCGGTGCATTGCGCGAACTCTCGACGAATGGGATTTCCACTTCCGCGCAACCCAAAGCGCGAGCCTCTTCGCCCAACCAGGCAAAAACCCGGTGTTCAACACCTCTTCCCAGCACCCGGCAACTCAGGAGAAAATTCTCAATCAGAAACTTTCTCCCAAAAGGCCTCCCGATCAGCAGACCCGTAAATCCGTAGTTCCCGAATCGATCCCGCACGTGAACTCCGTAAACAGATTTCAGGTTCAGGATCTCTGCTTCTGTACGGCGAATCGTCGTGAAGTTGAACTGATTCGTGCGCTGGGTTAACTGCGCGGCTCTTGGGACTTCATCTTCCACAATCGGGCGGATCTCAACCTGAAGCTCCAACATCTCGTAAAAGTGTTCGAGCGAACCTGACTCATTCAGCGCCTTGCCGAATTCCTGCACGCCTTCATAGCTTGCAGCTCTGGACTGGTCTGCCTGTGTGACCTTCAGTTGATCAAACGCCCAAATGTGGTTCAGAAACGTCTCAAAGTCTTCTGAGTCCGGCGGCAACGTGATGCCGAGAACTTGCGGGAGCTGCTCGTCGATTTCTGAAATTTCCTTCGAGTTGTCATCAAGAAAAACAAAGCTGTCCAGACTGAGGGATAGCTCGGCAGCCATCGAAGCAAGGCCCAGATATTTGGGCTGCCAGTTAATCCGCCGGCTGATGAAGTGATTCAACTGCAGAGGAAATTCTGGATGTTCAATGAAGGTCTCACAAACGTCCTGTTCATTGTTCTTGCTGCTGATTACCAGAAGCAAACCCAGCTCTCGCTGTCTCAGGGCGAAGCGTTGCAATGCCAGATGCCCCGCGCTCAAGACGACTCCTGCGGGGCCATCTTCCCCGCATATGCCCTTCCAGATGGTGTTGTCGCAATCCAGGGCCAACACCTTGTGCTGTGCCTTGTGGATACTGTGGGCGGCTCGCACGATCGATGAGCCAAGGGCGATGAAGTAATCCTCGGTGTAGGGAATGCCTCCAAGCCGCTCCCCGTCCGGGCTCAGCTTTTCGTCCACCGGATACCAAAAATCGATTTGCCGGGGCTGGAGTAAATAAACTCCCGGCACTTCACGCCACCAGCCCTCTCCGTCGACGTCGGCGACAATCAGCATCGGCACTTGTAAGGCTGACATTCGTGCCTCGACTGCAGCCATCAGCGACTGCGCATTCTCGATCCGGCGACTGGCCTCTCCCAGGTCTTGCAATCGAAACAAAACTACGTTGATGCCATGGCTGTTTTCGGCGAAAATACTGCCCGGATCGAGGATTGTCTGAAGAATCTGACCAAATGGCGCAAAGTGGCTTTCGAACTCCGATTGCAGCGGAGTTTGCCAAAAATCGAAGCTGGTTTGAAGCGGTTCTGCCGTGAAGCTGGCCGCAATGGCGAACCGAAAGGAGTTGGGCACAAATTTCTATTCTAGCTAGGTATAGTTGAGTACTTTCGTACCATAACGTCCTTAGCCCTTTCTACCGTTAGAGGGAGGGTAGTTAGCTCCTTTCGTCCCAAGGGGTCCATTTTTTTGAAAACATTACGCTTGGCTAAGACTTGGCTGTTGTCGCCAGGAATCTATAACCTCCCGCGGCTGCTCAGCCTGAGTGTCCTAATCGTTTCCTTGCTGAGCTT
>JAPKYY010000628.1 GCA_026394095.1 Acidobacteriota bacterium
TCATCAGAATGTACATGTAAGAGATAGGGAGGATTGAGGCTGAGCCGTAGGGGGCTGCTGAGACCGGGCCAACGGGGGCGGTGCCGTTGTCGAGGAAGGGGTGGCCGGGGAGGAAGGGCGCGAGGTGCGCCTTGACGCCGATGGGGCCCAAGCCGGGGCCGCCGCCGCCGGGGGGGATGCAGAAGGTCTTGTGGAGATTGAGGTGGATGACGTCTGCGGAGTAATCGCCAGGGCGGGAGATGCCGACCTGGGCGTTCATGTTTGCGCCATCGAGATAGACCTGGCCACCGTGGGAGTGGACGATTTCGCAGATCTCTGAGATGCGCTCTTCGAATACGCCGTGGGTGGATGGGTAGGTGACCATCAGGGCTGCGAGTTTGTCGCTGTGTAGAGTGGCTTTGGCGCGGAGGTCATCGACATCGACGTTGCCTTCGGAATCGCGGGCGACGACGATCACTTCCATTCCGACCATTTGTGCTGAGGCAGGGTTGGTGCCGTGGGCGGAGCTTGGGATCAGACAGACTGTGCGGTGCATGTCGCCCCGGCTGCGGTGGTAGCCGCGGATCGCGAGCAGGCCGGCGTACTCGCCTTGTGCGCCGGAGTTGGGTTGCAGAGAGACCGCGTCGTAGCCGGTGACCGAGCAGAGCTGAGCCTTGAGATCTTCGAACATCTCGTTGTAGCCGGTGGCTTGATCGAGCGGAGCGAAGGGGTGGAGGCTGCCGAACTCGGGCCAGGTAACGGGCATCATCTCGGCAGTGGCGTTGAGCTTCATGGTGCAGGAGCCGAGGGGGATCATCGCGCGGTCCAGCGCGAGATCGCGATCGCAGAGCTTGCGCATGTAACGGAGGATTTCGGTTTCGCTGCGGTAGCGGTGGAAGACCGGGTGGGTGAGGATTTCGCTTGTGCGGGCGGGGAGGGTGTGGGTGGTTGCGAGGTCGCTGTAGTTGAGGGCGCCGCCGAAAATCGTCCAGATCTTCTCGATCAGTTCTGGAGTGGAGGCTTCGTCTAGGGTGATGCCGAGCTTGCCGGGGAGGACGCGGAAGTTGATGCGATGCTGTTTGGCTGTCGCGATGAGGGCTTGCTGCTGGTCGCCCACTTCGACAGTGAGAGTGTCGAAGAAGGTGGAGTTCGAGATCTTGAAGCCGAGGCGGCGTAGGCCGGCGGCGAGGATCGCAGTGTTAGTGGCTACTGTGTTCGCGATGTGCTTGAGGCCTTCGGGACCGTGATAGACGGCGTACATCGAGGCGATGACGGCGAGGAGCACTTGGGCGGTGCAGATGTTGGAGGTGGCCTTCTCGCGGCGGATGTGTTGTTCGCGAGTTTGCAGGGCAAGGCGATAGGCAGAGTGGCCCTTGGCGTCGATTGAGACACCGACGAGACGACCAGGCATCGAGCGCTTGTAAGCATCTTTGACGGCCATATAGGCGGCGTGGGGGCCGCCATAGCCCATGGGCACGCCGAAGCGTTGCGTTGAACCAATAGCGATGTCGGCGCCCATTTCCGCGGGGCTCTTGAGGATCGTGAGTGCTAGAGGGTCGGCAGCTACAACGGCAATGGCGCCTTTGGCCTGAAGTGCGGCGATTGTGTCTGTCCAATCGGTGACTTCACCGTGGGTGCCTGGGTATTGGAAGATGGCTCCGAAGACTGGGGCGTCAGCGAGATCGGTGCGGGGGTTGCCGGAGACAACCGTCCAGCCTTGAGCTTCGGCGCGGGTCTGGATCAGGGCCAGAGTTTGGGGGTGGACTCCGCTGTCGACGAAAAAGGTGGTGGATTTGACCTTGGTTACGCGCTGAGCGAGGGTCATGGCTTCGGCGGCGGCGGTGGCTTCGTCGCGGGGTTTTCGAGGATGTTGCGCTGGATGACGAAAGGCAGGAGCGTGCCGTGATAGCCGGTGCCGATGAGCGAAGTGAAGACTTCGTTTTTGCTCGCGATCTCGCGCATGCGGGCGATGGCAGCGACTTCGCTAAGGGGTTCACCGAAGCTGAGTGCGTCCTTTTGGCGTATGGAGCCGGGGACGGTTTCGGCGATCAGGGTTTCGATGGAATCGGCGTTTACGGTGGCGAGCATCGAATCGATCTCGCGTGGGGACGGACCGATGTGTCTTCTCTCGAATGTTGTTGCAGCAGTGTTTTGACGCATGTGCGCTACCCTCCTCAAGGTTTAGCGCCCCATCTGTCGTTGCTGCCTGAGAGTGTTATCCCGTCGGCGGGTCTATGGCGTTGCCACAGGCCTCTTTCCAGAGTTCCATCACGCGACGGTCCTTTTGCCTGAGAGTTTCCGGGGCGGTTGCTCCTTCGGCGCT
>JAPKYY010000467.1 GCA_026394095.1 Acidobacteriota bacterium
GGTTGCGAAGACCTTTATGGTGACTGGCCGGGGCCGCTGCCGTGTTGCTGTTGATTGCCTGTGTGAATCTCGGCAACCTGTTTCGCTACAGGTCACTTGAGAGAGAACACAGTGCCGCCATTCGTCTCGCTATTGGCGCGAGCCGGGAAGATATTATGCGACAGAGTCTTACGGAGATCCTCTTGTGTAGTTGGTTTGGGGGGCTTGCCGGGTTGATGCTGGCATGGGCGGGCCTGCACTGGTTTGCTGCAATCCATCTCGGTGAGTTCATGAAACCCAATGCGATTTCGCTAAGCAGTTTTGCGGTTGTCGCTGGATTCGCACTTGCGCTGATTACCGGGCTTCTCTCTGGACTTCCAGCTTTGAGGCGTCTTTGGCGTTGTGGAGAGCTGGGCTTGCCTGGAAAAGAAAAGCAGCGGTGGGCGCAAACCCGGCCTGAACGGCTCTCAGGACAAGCAATGATCTCGATTGAGGCTAGCCTCAGTTTTGTGCTGGCCGTGTTTGCTGGACTGCTTTTTCTGAGTTACTTGAACGTGAAGTCGGCTGACCATGGCTTTGCTGCTGAGCATGCGTTTACATTTGCGGCGGCGACCAATGGCTCGCATGAGGAATTGCTTCAGGTGCTCCGACGAATGGATGGCGTTGCTGCTGTCGGTCTTACGAACTCACTCCCGCTTCAGGGGGAAAGCTGCGTCCGGCAGATTGAGCGAGCCGGTGCCGTCAAATCGAGTGAGGTGAGCACGGCCAATGGACGCTACATCAGCCCAGGGTATTTTGAAGCAGCGGGGGCGTTGATTCTCTCCGGGCGAGGATTTTCTGAAGCAGATCGAAGGTCGCGAGTGATCGTAATCTCTGAGGGCACTTCCAGGCGAATTTTTGGCGCCGCAAATCCGGTGGGTGAGTTTATTCGCTACGGCAAAGATGGTGGCAAACAGGGATACCAGGTAATTGGTGTTGTTGCAGACCAGCGGACGAGCAGCCTCGAAGCTCAGGCAGGTGCAACGGCATACCTGCCTTACTGGGAGTGGAAGAACAACAATGCCACATTTGTTGTGAGGAGCAATCTGAGCGAAGTGGATGCTATGGCTGAATTGCAGAGTCTCGCAAAAAGCCTGGAAGATAAAGTCGCACTGGGTCCCATTCGCCACCTGAGGCAAATATTTGACAAGTCAATCGCATGGCGTAAGGTGCAGACCGTGTTTACTGCAACGTTTGCCCTGTTGGGGATGTTGGTGGCCAGTCTTGGAATTATGGCCATGGCAAGCGAAATACTGGCAAGAAGAAAAGGCGAGATCGCAGTAAGAATGGCATTGGGTGCAACACGCGAGGAGATCGTGAGATTGATGCTCTGGGAGTCGATTCGGCCGGTCCTGCTAGGGTTGCTCGGTGGAGCGGTTGTTGTTCTGGTGGCGGGCTCGTTGCTTGAGCCGCAAATGTATCAGGTGAGCGTGCGCAACCCATGGATATTGGGCGGTTTGAGTTTGGCAATAGCGACAGTAGCAGGGCTTGCTGTTTATGGGGCCGCCGTGCGCTCTGTCAATTCTGGGCCAGTTCAGGATTTGCGACTCGGGTAGAAAATTCATTGAGCCGTTTTGGCCTCGGATCGCGTTTGCACCAGTCAGAGGACTTATGGTGCAGATCAAGTTTGGCGATAAAGATCCGAAGGTAGCGTTGGTTCAGATTGCGCTGAGCACACGACCACCGCAAATCCCATTGCGTGTAGACGGTGAATTTGGCTTGAAGACTAAAGCTGCAGTAC
>JAPKYY010001077.1 GCA_026394095.1 Acidobacteriota bacterium
CGCGTTGCAGCCGGGTGGAGAGAAAGCCGAGCTTTGAGGTGGTCTGATTGATGTTGGCCATACCCGCGCGGCGGATGCACCAGTTGGTAGCGGTGTTGTCGCTAGAGGCGATCATCTCGCGAACGATCTCTTCAATCGTCACTGTCAGTGGGGCGTTCTTGAGGCGATTCTGAAGCACGCCGCTGCCGCCAACCAACTCGGACGGCTGCAGCGTCACAGCGTCTTCAAAGCGGAGCTTGCCCTCTTCACGCAGACGAAACATCTCGATCAGGATCGGAATCTTGATGGCGCTGGCTTGCGGGAATATCACCTTGCCGTGGTAGCTGGACCGTTGGCCGGTCTTGAGATCGATCATGGCAACACCAAGAACACCCTCCATTTTGGAGTCGTACGCCTCAATTCTGGCGCGGAGCTTGTCGCCCAACAAATCCGCGACGGTCTGGCCAGGGAGCAGCACTGCCACAAGGGAGATCAACATGAAAAAACGCATGAATAAATCTTAGCATCAAGCACTAAGGTTTTCTGCTCAGGCTCAATAGTACTTTTGGCTATTCACAAGGATTTTGAAATTATATTTGCTTTGTTATCAATAGCTTGAATTATTTTTTTAGCAGTCTCTGCTCGAGTGTGCTAATTCTATGGGTGTGAAGGCACTGTACAGTGCCTGCATAATTAAAATTCAAACAATCGATGGAGGTTGTCCACGATGAACATCCGCCCGCTTTATGACCGCATTGTGGTTAAGCGCCTGGAAAATGACGTAGACATGGTGAATGGCTTGTACATTCCCGATTCTGCGAAAGAAAAGCCCCAAGAAGGGGAAGTTGTAGCTGTTGGTAAAGGCAAGCGCCTGGAAGACGGCAAGGTAGTCGCACTTGATGTGAAGCCTGGAGATCGTATTCTCTTCGGCAAGTATTCGGGTTCCGATATCAAGCTGAACAACGAAGAATACATGATCATGCGCGAAGACGAAGTCCTCGGCATCCTCGAAAAGTAAGGCAACAGGAGAACTAGAACCATGCCCGCAAAGCAAATTGTATACGCTGAAAATTCCCGCCAGGCGATCCTGCGCGGTGTCAACCAGTTGGCTGACGCAGTAAAAGTCACCCTGGGCCCCAAGGGCCGTAACGTCGTACTCGAAAAGAAGTTCGGCGGCCCGACGATCACCAAGGACGGCGTCACCGTCGCCAAGGAAGTCGAACTCCGTGATCCGCTCGAAAACATGGGCGCACAGATGGTTCGTGAAGTGGCATCGAAGACCAGCGACATCGCTGGCGACGGTACCACCACCGCCACCATTCTTGCCCAGAGCATCTTCCGTGAAGGTGTGAAGCACGTAGCCGCCGGTGCAAACCCGATGGCTCTCAAGCGCGGCATCGACAAGGCTGTCGAAGTTGTCGTGAAGGAAATCGAAAAGCAGGCCGTCAAGGTCACCTCGGACGACAAGATCGCCCAGGTTGGCACGATTTCCGCCAACGGCGACACCGAAATCGGCAACACGATTGCTGAAGCCATGAAGAAGGTCGGCAAGGACGGTGTCATCACCGTTGAAGAATCCAAGACCATGCACACCGAATTGCAGACCGTCGAAGGTATGCAGTTTGACCGTGGCTACTTGAGCCCCTACTTCATCTCCGATCCGGACCGCATGGAATGCGTGATGGAAAAGCCCTACATTCTCATCCACGAGAAGAAGATCAGCAACATGA
>JAPKYY010000580.1 GCA_026394095.1 Acidobacteriota bacterium
GCGCCAGCTTCGTTGCGCTGTTCGCACAGCTTGGCGGTGGCATCTATACCAAGGCTGCGGACGTTGGTGCAGATCTTGTTGGCAAGGTTGAGGCTGGTATTCCCGAAGATGACCCCCGCAACCCTGCTGTGATCGCCGACCTCGTTGGCGACAACGTTGGTGATTGCGCTGGCCGTGGAGCCGATATCTTTGAATCAACTGCCGCTGAAAATATCGGCGCCATGATTCTTGGCGTGACTCTTTATAAGGTCTTCGGCCTCTCCGGCATTCTATTTCCTCTTTACACCTGCGCGCTTGGACTGCTTGCGAGCATCATTGGCGTATTCACTGTGAAGCTCAAAGGTGAAGAAGATCCGATGCGAGCTTTGAACCGTGGCTTCTATGTGGCGAGCGTCATCTCGATTGGCGGATTCTATGTTGCCATTCAACAACTGCTTGGCGGAAACATGTGGCTCTTCGGTGCGGGTGTGATTGGGATCGCTACGAGCTTCCTGTTTGTTTTTCTGACTCAGTACTACACGGATCACAATTATCGTCCGGTGCGCTTTATTGCAGAATCCTGCACGACTGGGCCTGCTACGACGATGATTTCCGGCCTTGCCATTGGAATGGAATGCACTGGCCTTGTGGTGCTGACGATCAGCGTTGCGATCTTCAGTTCTTATTGGATGGGGATTCAGGCGGCTCTTCCCGGGGTTAGCTCACTATCGAGTGGCCTCTATGGAACGGCAATTGCAACCATGGGTGTGCTCTCAACCGCCGCTTATGTGCTTGCCATGGATACCTTTGGCCCAATCACCGACAACGCTGGCGGCATCGTTGAAATGTCGAAGCAAGCCCCTGAAGTGCGGCACCGTACCGATTTGCTCGATGCAGCCGGGAATACAACTAAAGCACTCACCAAGGGCTATGCAATCGGCAGCGCGGCTCTGGCAGCTTTCCTGCTTTTCAGCGCTTATATCGACGAAGTGAAGATGGTTCTGGCCAAGCGCTTGTCGAAGCCGTTTGAAGAGATTCCTTTTAGTGTCGATATCGGTCAGGTGCCCGTGTTTATCGGTGCCTTGCTTGGCGGAATGCTTGTCTTCCTGTTCAGCTCACTGGCAATTCAGGCTGTAGGCAAAGTAGCACAAACGGTAATTATGGAAGTGCGTCGTCAGTTTAAGGCCAACCCTGGCATTATGAAGGGTACCAGCGACCCCGACTACGGGCAGTGCGTTGATATCGTAACGGCGGGTGCCTTGAAGGCGATGATTCTCCCCGGCTTGTTGCCGGTGCTGGCTCCTGTTGCCATCGGAATGCTATTCAAGAATCTACCTGCCGCGGCAGATGGGACTCCGATGGGAGCGTGCGCTGTAGCCGCAATGCTTATGGTGGGTACAATTACCGGCATTCTTATGGCCACCTTCATGAACAATGGCGGCGGCGCGTGGGATAACGCGAAGAAGTACATCGAACTGGGCCATCATGGTGGCAAAGGTTCTGATGCACATAAGGCTTCAGTGGTTGGCGATACGGTTGGTGATCCGTTCAAGGACACGGCTGGGCCTTCGATTCACGTGCTGATTAAACTGTTAAGCACGATCACGCTGGTGGCTGCGCCACTGTTTCTCTAAATCTATTTCTTAGGAAAGCCAGATGTTGCCTTAACCTCGTTGATCTGGTCGGTGTGGCGCTGTGCGTGCGCCGCCAGCAGCAGGAAGATTTGGTAGGCATCCATTTTGAAGTCCGGTACGATCTTCAGGCGAAGGTCCTGGTCTTGAGTCTTTTCCACGTAGGCGATTGTGTTGTCGCGGCGTTCTTTAAACGCAGCAAGGGCAGCTGCGGTGCCTGGAAATGACTTTTTGGGCGTAGCCTGATCTGGAGCCTTGACCTTTTGATCCCGGCTGCGAATTGACTTGAGGAAATCTTCGTCCTTTTGGGCAGCCTTGGCTGACGGGTCGGCAGGGCCGGCTGCGACCTGTTTGTAGAGGCCAAAAAGGAAGTTTTCAGTCATGGCCAGATGTTCAACAACCTCAGCGATGGACCATTTTTCCGGCGATGCCTTCCAGTTGAGCTGCTTTTGGCTTAAACCCGAGGTGGCGTCAATTACAATCTTTCGGGAAGCGTGGAGTTCACTCATCGCCCGGTCGCGCTCCCCCTGGGTGAGCGCGGCAGCATGTAAGGCCATTGGAATCAATAGGTAAAGTGCAATATTCCGTGTCATATCTCCTTCATCCTAGTACTTTTTCTACGTAGTTTTCCTAATGAAGCGCCTGCTGTTGGCCGATTCAGTTCTTAGCAATGGCAAGTCTTACTAGTGCCGCGCCTTTGGCCGCTATCGGCGAGCACGTTGAACTATTCACGGTGCTCGATGCGGAACCCTGCATTCTGCTAGTGGATGGCGTGGAACTGAACCGGAGGGTGGTGAAGGCAACACTCAATGCGATTGGGGCCAGATTCATCGAAGCGAGACGTCCTAGCGAGGCCTACCAAATCCTGAAGAACGACCGAGTAGATCTTGTGATCTGCGACATGTTTCTACCTGAGCAGAACGGGATGGATTTCTGCCGGACGCTGAAGGCAGATCGAACAACACAACTATTGCCTGTGTTGATGTTGACCAGCGTGCAGGGAAGTGAGCACGAAGTGGAAGGGCTCACCAGTGGGGCAGACGAGTACTTACTGCAGCCCGCGCATCCTAGTGTTCTCAAGGCTCGTGTATTGTCGATGCTTCGGCATAAAGCTGCGCTCGATTCGCTCGATGAGGTTGAGAGT
>JAPKYY010000320.1 GCA_026394095.1 Acidobacteriota bacterium
TTAAGGGACCCCACACGAGGAGGCCTGGCCGCCTCGCTCAACGAAATTGCCCGCTCGAGCCAACTCGGCATTACGCTCACAGAATCGGCCATTCCTGTCACCGAACAAGTGCAGTCCATCTGTGAACTGCTCGGCCTCGACCCTCTTCACGTCGCAAATGAAGGCAAGCTCGTCGCCATCGTCGACAAGGATTATGCAGCCCAGATTTTGCAAGCGATGCAGCAGCATCCCCTGGGCAGGAACGCCGCGATCATTGGTACTGTTACTGACCGCAACCGGGGTTACCTGACGGCAAGAACCCCCATCGGCGGCACTCGCATCATCCCCATGCCAATGGGCGAACAGCTACCGCGGATCTGCTAAAGCCCCCAGATACAGTTGCCCCAGCGCCAGGCCGCCATCGTTTGGGGGAAGGTAGCGAGGAACCAGAACACGGAATCCGGCTTGCTCCAGGGTCGACGAAACGCATTCCAGCAAAAGCAGGTTTTGGAAGACACCACCGGAGAGGACGATCGTGTCTGTACCTTCGGCGAGCGCTAACTCTTGCGCCGTCCGGCTTGTCCATAGCGAAATGGTC
This sequence comes from Acidobacteriota bacterium, assembly GCA_026394095.1. Lineage (GTDB taxonomy): Bacteria > Acidobacteriota > Terriglobia > Bryobacterales > Bryobacteraceae > Bryobacter. The sequence goes on from JAPKYY010000320.1 coordinate 578, forward strand.
TGATGGAAGCGCTGTGCCTTGGCCTCCGTCGTGGCATGCGTATCAGTCAGCATCTCTGCCCAGAGTTCAGCTAGATTCCACCGTGACACCGCATAGCTGGCCTTGTCGTTCGACCGTGCCGCAAGCGCTTCCATTTCAATGGCAGCTTGAGCCTCGAAGGCAACGCTGTGGCGGATGTCGAGGATGCTTGCAGCGGCATCGAATAGCCGGCCCATGCTGGAACTGCGATGGCAATTCAAGCCGATGCCGAGTTGCCGGGGGAGCAGCTTTGCTTCGAGTGCTGTGAGTGCGCAGGCGGGTTTGGTAGCAGTCCAGTCGAGCCCTGCTGCGTGCAGGTGCGCGATGGCAGCCAGGGCTGGCCTTCTGGCGCTGGCATCTCCTCCGGGGAGCTCTACGTAGGGCAGATGCATGGTGCGTTGCAGCCTGGTTAGATCACCGCTGAAGAACTCACCACCCCAAATGGCACCATCGTCGCCAAACCCGGTGCCATCGAATACAACGGCCACCACTTTCTGATCCGGTGTTAACCCGTACTCGGCCATTACAGAGGCAGCATGAGCCCGATGGTGCTGAATGGCAAGAGCAGGCAGATGGTGCTCGTCTGCAAAGCGCAGCGCCCATTGTGTGGAGAGATAGCCGGGATGAGCGTCATAGACGACTTGTTCCGGCTGGAATTGGTAAAGACGCGAGAGGTGGTGCAGGCTTCGCTCGAATGATTCGAGTGTGGCCAGATTCTCCATGTCGCCGATATGGGGGCTTGGATATGCTTTGCCGCCTCTGCCCAGGCAAAAGGCCGATTTCAAGTCTGCGCCAACGGCCAGTGTCGAGATGCAGTCCACCGGCAGGCTCAGAGAAATGGGCGCGTAGCCGCGTCCGCGCCGAATCGCGAGTGCTCTGCCGCGATAGAGGCGCACGACAGAATCGTCACAAGCTGCAGCAATGCCGCGATTGTGATGCAGGAAGAAATCGGCCTGGAGGCTCAGTTTTTCTACAGCCTCTTCATTGCCTGTCACAATGGGTTCGCCGTGCAGGTTGCCCGAGGTCATCACTAGAGCATCCAGGCTCTTCATCAATAGACGATGCAGAGGGCTATAGGGAAGCATCACGCCGATGTAGCCGTTGCTGGGTGCCAGATCGTTGCCGACCTTTGAGTCTCCTGACTTCTGCAACAGGACAATCGGAGCGGCCGTAGACCCCAGCAAAGCTGCGGCTTGCTCGTCGATTTGAACAAATTCGCGAGCCGTCTCAATATCGCGCACCATCAAGGCGAAGGGTTGATCGCCTCTTGCCTTGCGCGCTCGCAGCACTGCAACTGCTTTTGTGTTTCTGGCATCACAAGCCAGATGAAATCCACCAATGCCACGGATCGCACCGATTTGACCTTCGCTGAGAGCTGTGAGGGCCAACTCAATCGCGTCGCTATCCCCGATGAAATCTGCCCGCTCAAACCAGAGCTTCGGCCCACAAACCGGGCAGGCAATGGGCTGTGCATGATAACGACGGTTCTTATGGTCTTCGTACTCAGCACGGCAATCGGGACACAAGGCGAAGTCGCGCATCGTGGTCAGCGGCCGGTCATAAGGCAAGCCTTCAACAATCGAATAGCGCGGGCCGCAAGCAGTGCAGTTCAAGAACGGGTAGCGATAGCGGCGGTCTTCCGGGCTATCCATCTCACGGCAGCAATCCCGGCAAATCGCGAGGTCTGGCGGCAGGCCGGCACTGTGAGATTCTCCCGTGCCGCTGGTGAGGATTTGAAATTGCTGGTCGTCAACAGGGTCAATTGTCTCGACGTTCAGATGTTCGATTGTTGCGGAGGCGGGTAGCTCTGTCTCCAGACGTTTGAGGAACGATGCAAGCAGATCGGGTGAACTTTCCACTTCGATCACAACCGCACTCGTTGTATTGCGAACAAAGCCAGAGAGGCCGAGGTCCTCTGCAAGGCGCGCCACGAAGGGCCGGAAGCCGACTCCCTGCACAATGCCCACTACGCGAATTCGCAATCGTTGCTTGAGCTTCATCCCAAAGCAATGACTCTAACTGATTTCTCTTGAGACGCGTGGAGAATTCCGCATTATGCTGAAGCTGGTTAGATGCACGAGCTCTCACTCAGCTACGCAACGGTGGAATCGGTGCTGGAATCGATTGCCAACCTCGACGCCTGCCGCGTTGTGTCACTCACTCTCAGCGCCGGTGAGTTAAGTGGCGTCTCGATTGAGGCCTTTCGCTTCAGCTTTCCGATTGCAGCCGCAGGCACAATCCTCGAAGATGCAGAGCTGATCATAAACAGCGAACCCGTCAGCGTCTTTTGCCGTGAGTGCAATCAGACCAGCCCGCTAGTTAGCATTCAGAGTTTTCGCTGCCCACTCTGCGGATTGCCCTCAGGCGACATTCGCAGTGGAGAAGACTTCCTCATCCAGTCCATCGAAATTGAAACAGCCGAGGTAACGCAAGATGAACACACGCATAGTTGAACTTCGCAAGAACATACTCAACAAGAACGACACCCTGGCTCACCAGCTGCGCTCGCGTTTTCATGCGGCCGGGGTAACGGTCTTCAATTGGGTTTCAAGCCCCGGAACCGGCAAGACCGAATTGCTCAAGAAGACTCTGATCCGGCTGCGCGAAATGGGCTTTCATTCGGCCGCACTGGTCGGTGATCTCGAGACCGACAATGATGCCGTGCGGCTTGCCGAAAGTGGTGTGCCGGCAAGACAGATCAAGACCCATACGCTTTGTCACCTCGAAGCAGACATGGTGGAGCGTCACCTAGAAGGCTGGAACCTCTCAGATTTTGACTTCCTCTTCATCGAGAACATCGGCAACCTGGTTTGCCCGGCTGCCTGGGATCTTGGAGAAGATATTCGCGTAGTGCTGCTAAGTGCCACCGAGGGCGAAGACAAACCGCTGAAGTACCCCAAGCTCTTTCATACCGCAGACGTCGTAGTGCTTACCAAAATGGATCTTGCCGAGCCGTGCGAGTTTAACCGTCACCTGGCAGAACAAAACGTTTTTGCCATTCGGCCGGGGATCCCAATTCTTGCCACTTCAGCCAAACGGGGCATCGGCCTTGAAAACCTGTGCACCTACCTGGTGTCGTGCCGGCGCGAAGAAGCCTGAGCTATTGCCGCGCCATCCGGCGCCTGGCTTCTTCAAATTCCCCGAGGCTCTCTGCAAGCTCCAGATACCGGCGCGCTGTCTGCGGCAGCCCCTCGCCCAGGATTCGAAGCGCCTCATGCTCATTGCCTTTTTTCAACTCAAGCTCGGCCCAGCCCAGGTATTCCTGGCTTGTCTTGTTTGCCAGGACCGCAAGGCAGGCACTAGCCCGCTCCCAATCCTCATTACGCCATCGACATTCCTGGCGTGGCGGTGTTGTACTTTGCACGCGGGCTTCTGGCTTTGAGTTTTCGAGCCGGAAATTCACCTCTTGAATATAAGCAAAGCCAACTGCCACTCCTGCCTCAACCAGAGGGTCAAAGCGTAGTGTTTTTAGCAACTCAACTACACTGCCATGGAGCAAAGGGTGGCCGCTGATCAGCTGGTGTTTCTGCACCAATCCATCCGGCCCAACGTCCACCCTCACACGGACAAACCCCATGATCCTGGCTTGCCTTGCCAGCGGTGGATAGGCGAATGTGCCCTGCGACCTCAATAACGCGGACGCTTCCGAATCAGTCAGAAGACGGCCTTGTCCAGATAAACTCAGCATCATCGCAATGGAGGATAGCAGCATGTGCTGAGTCTGTTGTAATCGCTATTCTCACCACATGTCAATCTCCGCCGGGAAAATCGTTTCTGCATAGATATCTGCAAAAAGGCAGAAGAGTCATAAGATATTGTGTATTGCCCTTGCTCGTTCCATCCTTCCTAATCACCCTGATTCTTTGTTGCAGCCGAGTAGCCTTTGCCAGGGAGACCGATCAGTTCACTACTCCACATGGCCCCCTCATGGATGTGGGCCCGAGGCTCTCGCGCAAGGTTGTCGAGATCATTGAAGCCGATCATTC
>JAPKYY010000882.1 GCA_026394095.1 Acidobacteriota bacterium
GCTGATCTTCGCCGCGCTGCTGAGTGCGGAGGAGGGCCGCACGTCTGTGCCCAAAGTTGCTCGAACGCTGGTGCGTGTCACTGCGGGAGAACAGGAGCCTGCGCTCGAGAAAAAGTCTTTTGCAGCGAGGCTCGATGGCAATCCTGCGAAAGTTTTGCGGGTGCTGGGGCCGGAAGATGATCTTGTACTGCTACTGGTGCTGGACCTCAGCGGTGATCAGGCACTTGTAGATGCTGCCCGACAGGCCCTGATCGAACAGATTCAGAAGTTGAGCAAGAATCACTGGGTGGGGCTACTGCGGGAGCAGGATCGATTTGAGGCCATCGTTGATCCGACTGCAGACAGGGAGAAGTTGAGCACAGCCGTGAAGGAATATGCAGCTACCGGGAAGGCTGGCTTGCTGAATACGGTTGAGGTTGCAGCAGCGCTGGGACAACGGCTTTTGCAGAAGAGCGGGGTGCGGGTGGCTGTGATGTACGTAACCGACAGCAACATCGCCAATTACCGGGAAGACTACACCAACCCGGTGATTAACTCGAGCGATTCGCGGGATTTGAGCCGCAAGTTTCCCGACGAACTGGTTAAGGAGAAGATCCAGAAGATCTCCGGGCAATTGGCGAAGTTTGAGACTCCCGTCTATGTGGTGCAGTTGAGCTTTTTTGGAGATGCGATCAATCAGGCTTATCAGCGAGGGCTTTTGCAATTGGCGGAAGAGTCTGGTGGCTCAGGCGTCTTCTGCCGCAGCCAGGGGGAGATTCCAGCAGCTATTGAACAAGTATTGACATCGGCTTCCAAGCACTGGAGCATTGCGGTGGAACTGAAGAATCCAAAGCTGCGATCTGTGAATGTGGATCTTCGCAACGGGGATAGAGGAGTTCCAAGCCGGGCGCGCTTTGCGCTTGGAAAGTGAGTGGCCCATGCAGAAAATCGCAATAGCTTTGATGGCGGCGTTGCTCACGGTAGCAGGCTGGTTCGGCTGGCGCGCGGAGCGTGAGCGCAAGATTGCAGCAGATCGAGTGACGCAACTGGAAGGGGAACTGGCCAAGCGTGGCGTCGTCATCCCGCCGGCGGAAGAAGAGGTTGTTGCCAGAGTTGAGCCTGTGCCGGCAAAGCAGGCGCTGGCACCTCGGGAAACTGTCGATGTGAGCAAGTATTTGCGGATGATCGACGAGTTGCGCAACCGGGCGCATGAGCTGGAGAAGGAAGTGCAGGGCGCGCGACAGGCGGAAGAACAGGCTCAGGAGAAGGTCGCTACTCAAGCGGACGAAACCAGGAAGTTGCACGAGCAGGTGGCAAGCATCAAAGAAGATGCATTGCGGCAGCAGAGGGTAAGTGAGGCGCTTGAGACAGAGTTGAAATTTAAAGCGCAGCGGCTGGTGCAGGTTGAGACCAGCGAGAAGTTATTGCAGGAAAAACTGGGCAAGGCAGAGCTGGCGGCCAAGCGTGTGGTTGTGGTGTCCAAAGATGTTGAAGACCTGAACCGCAGACGTGAAGTTGCGCTGCTTGCGCTCGACCGGAGATACCGGGAAGTGACAGACCTTTACCGGAACTTCAGCCTGAACATGCAGACACGGGAAAACCCCGGGCAGGGTTTGCAGGCGGGAGACTTGTCGCGGATTCAAACAGCATTGCAGCAGGCCGAGGAAGAGTTGCGGCAGTTGCGGAGTCTGAATGCGCGGGTTGCAGAACTGGCACGCAGCAAATAAAA
>JAPKYY010000485.1 GCA_026394095.1 Acidobacteriota bacterium
ATGATGTATTGCTGGTGCAGTGGATGCTGAAAGCCCACTTCAATCGCTTTGACAAAAAAGCGATGCTGGGGCAAGTCTGGAGAATGGATACACTCACCGGAACCTGCACCCAGGAGTTAATTGACATCATCAAGATCTATCAATACGATGCAAACTTGAATGTTCGGGGGGCGAGACTCAAACTGGACGGCAAGATGTACCCAATTCAGACTTGCCCGGGCCTCAATCAATCTCCGCTGGCCTTGTTGAACCTGAGTGTCGCTGGTCATTCCAAGTTCTACAAGGCTCCCGCTAAGGATCCATCGCTCTATAGTGAAGCTCGGATGATGTTTGAGCGCTGCGGCGCAGTTTAGTCGATAGCCCTGCGTTATACTCGCAGGGCTATCACGATGACCCCCGGCACCAATTCAGCTTTTGTCGCCGTGCTTTTGAGTTCAGTATTCCTGCACTCGTGCACTCAACAACGCGATTCCCTGTTGGTCTCATTGCTGCGACAGAAAACTAGTGCAGGAAAGAATCTTGGGGGGCCAGAGCTAGTACCCATAGGGACGACTTTCCGCAAGAACGAGCTGGTGGCAATTCAGATTCAGCTGCGGGAAACAGGCTACCTATATGCCTTGCAGGCGGATGATCAGGGAACCTATGATGTACTCTATCCACCTGCGGCTGGAAGCCCTTCTACACCCTCAAACAAGCAACTGCGGCTACCCTCGGAAGAAGGCCTCTGGCTCGGCTTCATCAGTTCATCAGTGACTCTGGCGTGGAGCCGCAACCGCATCGATAGCCTGGAGCAAGCGATAGACCGCAGCGAGGTAGAGAAAGACAGCCTTCGCGCAATCCGGGATCCGCAGGACGTAAAGCAGCTTGAAGAAATTCTCGACGAGCTCCTTAGAAAGTCCACGCCGGCAGTCTCCGCTCAACGAATCCTGCTAAAGGTGGATTAATCGCGAGCGCGGTCGAGCACCGAAAGCCGCCACTTGCCATCCTTCAGTGCAAACTGTCCTCTGGCCATGAGCGGGCTTCGTACAACCGAAGTCTGGACATAACCACGAACCCCTTTGGCGGTCTCTACCTGCACCCAGTCAAAGCTGCCACTCGAACGCCTGGCTTCAACACGCCTGACAATGTCGAAGGCCAGATTAGCCACGACGGCTCCGTTCCTGTCGGGAGTCTGTCGAAGAGGTAGAGCATCGCGCAGCACCACAAGATAGTCTGCGGCATCCAAGTCACGCGGGAATTTCCATGCCACATAGGGTGAAACGTAGATTGAGGGCGCCTCGCGAAAGAAGCCTAATTCGAGCAGGTCCGCGAGCACATCCCAGACAGCCCCATCTTTTTGATCCACCTCCCATAGATTAGAAAACTTGGTCCAGCCTTTCTCGTCTTTATCCCCGAAGCCACCGGCAATGACGTCTTCATCGGTAAGTTTTTTGAGAGCCTTGGAATCGCGCTTTGCCACTGCTGCTTTTAATCGCGAAACAAAAGCAGAGAATCCTGGCTCGCGCTTTTCTTCACTGACGGGCGCAAGCTGCCCCGCCTGTGCGGCAAAGAAAAAAGCCAGGAACATGTGCATGCAAACCAGTTTCCCACTCGGGGGAATAGAATAAACACAATGTCGAAAAGTCTCTTTTGGATCATCGCGCTTTGTACTGCGTCCTGGGGGTTCGCACCCGGCGATGAATTCTTTGAGAAAAAGATTCGACCGGTACTGACAACGCAGTGTTTGGGTTGTCACAATGCCAAGCTCAAGGCACCCTTCGGTGGGCTACGCCTGGATACAAAAGCCGCAACACTCAAGGGAGGCGATTCAGGGCCGGTTCTTGTAGCCGGTAAACACGAAGCGAGCTTGATTCTGAAGGCGCTCAGCTACGAGAATCGCAAGCTTCAAATGCCACCGAGCGGCAAGCTTGCCGATTCTGTAATCGAGGACTTCCGACAATGGATCGCAATGGGTGCACCAGACCCTCGTGTCGACACCGCTCCTATCGTTTCCAAACAGGAAACGAAACCGAATTGGGCCTTTGAATTGCCAGTCAAGGCAGCTGTGCCTGTTGTGGCTAACCAGTCCTGGCCTCGAACCAATATCGATCGCTTTCTACTGGCAAAGCTTGAATCGAAGCAATTGCGCCCCGCTGCTGCGCTTGGACGCCGCGAGTTTTTGCGCCGCATCAGCTTTGACCTTACCGGGCTGCCACCCACTCCTGCTGAGATCAAAGCCTATCTTGCCGACAGCTCTGTAAATGCAGACGAAAAGTTGGTGGATCGACTGCTTGCCTCCCCGCATTATGGCGAGCGATGGGCACGTCACTGGCTCGATCTGGTTCGCTTTTCTGAAACCAACGGGCATGAATTTGACAACGAAAAGCCGGATGCCTGGCGCTATCGCGACTACGTCATACGGGCGCTGAATCAGGATCTCCCCTACGATCAATTCATCCGGGAACATTTCGCCGGAGATCTGCTATCGAAGCCGCGGTTGAGTAAGGATGGCTCCTTCATCGAGTCTCCGATTGCAACGGGCTTCTTCTGGTTTGGAGAGGTGCTCAACAGCGCCACAGACTCTGTAAAGACGCGCGCCGATCGTGTGGACAATCAATTGGATGTACTGAGCAAAACATTTACGGGCCTGACGCTATCGTGCGCACGATGCCATGACCACAAGTTCGATCCGCTGCCCACCAAAGACTATTACGCCATGGCCGGCATCATGCACAGCAGCTACTCGCGGGAAGCTGTCATTGATAGCCCGGAGCGCATCCGGCAGATCCAAGCAGCCCGGGAGTCCATCCAGCAGCAACACAAAGAACCAGCGATCGACGGCGGCAAAGTGAAGCTTCGCCCCGGTGATGAACTGGTGGAGTTTAACGATTGGCGCATGGAGGGCCAGGCATTTGCGGCAACGCTTCGTGGGCCTGTAGCCAATTCGAGGGGCGAAGGGTCGATGTCGCTTACGGGGTCCCTAACCTCCGAAAAGTTCCGAATGCCGAAGATGTACATGCATGTCCGCGTGCTGGGCTCAACACCGGATAAAAAGGTCTTTAACGGGGGAGACCTTCGCGTCACCCTGGTGGCTGACGATCATAAGACGGCACACTTCTATCCGCTTCCGGAGTGGCAATGGAAGACCATTCGCATGACTAAAGAAATTGGCCGCGAGTGCTATATCGAAATCGTAGATCGCAGCCGGAGCGGCTATTTGGCGCTTGCGCAAATTGTGCTCTCCGATGACGAGAAACCGCCCGAAGTTGCAGGTGGTGCAGTGCCTGCTGCTTTTGTAGAGACGCCAGTGGAGATTCCTGAAACCACCTTTGCACTGGTCAGCATGGATGAAGCGCCAAATGACACCAGGCTTCATATCCGGGGGAGCCATGAGAATCTGGGGCCGCCGGTTCCACGGGGTTTCCTGAATGCCGTCTGGAAGACAGATACTCCGATCGAACGGGATCATAGCGGACGGCGTGAACTTGCCGAGTGGGTGGCAAATGCGAAGAACCCACTTACGGCTCGTGTGATCGTCAATCGTGTCTGGCAGCATCACTTCGGCCAGGGCATCGTGCGCTCGGTCGATAACTTTGGCCGCATGGGAGAAGAACCTGGCAACCAGGAACTACTGGACACCCTGGCAGTTGAATTCATGGAAAGCGGCTGGAGCCTGAAAACTCTGCACCGCAAGATGTTGTTGTCGGCTGCCTATCGCATGTCGAACGAAACTATTCCAGAAGCAACAAAGCTCGATCCGCGCAACGATCTCTTGTCCCGCATGCCACCGCGCAGGCAGGATGCAGAGTCCCTTCGCGATTCGATGCTAGCGGTTTCCGGCTCGCTGGACCAAACACTCTTTGGCCCATCGGTGATGCCACACGTGAGCCCCTATCAGGATGGAAGAGGCAAACCCGTAAGCGGCCCGCTCGACGGCAAGAACCGCCGCTCAATTTACATTCAGGTTCGAAGAAACTTTCTCTCACCGCTCTTTCTCACCTTCGATTACCCACTGCCGATCTCAACCTTCGGAGCCCGCGGGTCTTCTACCGTTCCGGCACAGGCATTGCTGATGATGAACAATGAATTCGTTCTGTTGCAGGCCCAGCGTTGGGCCGCGGCTTCTGAACCACATCAGGATCGTTTAGCCTGGCTCTACGAGACAGCCTTTGCAAGAGAGGTGTCGGCCCAGGAACGCACGCTCGCAGAAGACTATCTCAAGACCCACGACTGGACCAGCCTCTGCCATGTCCTGCTGAATACTGCGGAGTTTCTCTATGTCCAATAAGCCAACCCGTCGCGAAGCACTTTGCCGTGGGGCCAATGGTTTTGGTGGCCTTGCGCTGTTGCACATGCTTGCTGATGAGTCGAGGGCCGCCGCCCGTAAACCTCACTTTGCGGCAAAAGCGAAATCCGTCATCTTCCTGTACATGGATGGTGGGCCTTCGCAAATGGATAGCTTCGACCCCAAGCCGAGACTCAACAAAGAGAACGGCCTGAAGCTTCCCTTCAAAC
>JAPKYY010000826.1 GCA_026394095.1 Acidobacteriota bacterium
CCGCAGCATGCCGTAAGCTCTACCTCTTCGTCGATGCAAACGCCAATAACGACGCCCCCGGCCTGCTCCTCAGAGGCGACCCGGAAAGCTCCGCAGGCCTCCCCACCACCTACTCCTATGAATTGCTCGTCCGCCAGCTCACCACCCTTGGTGGCATCGAAGTTCAGGGCATCTTTGCCGTCTCGAGCGGTACAAACGTTAGCAATCACCTCAAAGGTTGGGGCATCCGGGGAGAACTTGTCACCACCTCAAGCGGCCAGAGTTACGGTGCCAGGTCTGCATTCCTCAACGAAATTTCAACCTCATACACCACATTCAACGGCGACCTCAAATCCGTTCAGGCCGCTCTCTTCCGTTCCCTCGATCCTGAGACCAGCAGCGCCCAACCCACTGTCGCCGACATCCCTGCCAGTGCGGATCGCTTCCTGCAGATACCCTCCGTCTATTTCGATACTCCCGGCACCCAAAACATCAGCATCCGGCGCCCACTCGGCGCAGGCAATCGCATCCCCTTCGGCCTTCGCCTTACAGCAGCAAACTCTACCGACATAATCATTCCTGCCAGCAAAGACTACAGCCTCATCCCCCTCACCACCCTATCTGCAGGCACCACCGCCATTACCGCCACTGCCCGCAACGACGGCTTCTCCTACAATGGCCGTGGCTCTGTCCAGATCGGCCGCTTCAAGCTCTCCCCCAATCCCTGCCTCGCTATAGCGGGAGGCCAATGCAACATCACTATCGAGCGCTTCACAAGCCTCTTTGCCCAGGAACTCACGCTCACCCTATCAGACCCTTCCATCGCCACCCTCCCCCAAACCAAACTCCGTTTCGAACCCAATGAAACCGCCAAAACCTTCGTCGTTGCAGCCTCCAAAACCGGAAGCACGCGGCTCACAATCTCCCCCACGCTCTATTTCGAATCAGAACTTGTGATCCCCGTCCTCATCGAAGACCCACCGTCAAATTCCGGCCCGGCACCCATCACCTGCGCCTTCCAGGCCTCACCCACCGCACTTGCCGCCTCAGCCAGCGGCGGTCTTCTCTCCTTCGAAATTCGTGCCGCCAACACCTGCGTCTGGTCCTCATCCACCTCCGCCGACTGGCTCACCCTTCCGGCTCCAAACTCGGGTGCCGGCGCGGCGCGCATCTTTGTTCAAGTTGCCCCCAATCTCGGCAACTCTTTAAGATCCGCCACCGTCATCGTCACCGGTCAAACCATTACGATCACCCAATCCGGTCTCGCCGATACGGCACCTGCCGTCACTGCAGTAAGCAACGGTGCCAGCTTTAGCTCCATTGCAAGCCCCGGCTCCTGGCTCACCATCACTGGCTCCAACCTCGCCACCACCACCCGCATCTGGTCTGCAGCAGACTTCCCCGGAGGAACGAGCCTGCCCACTTCGCTTAACTCCACAGCCGTCACGATCGGCGGTATCTCAGCCTTCGTCTACTTCATCAGCCCCACCCAGATCAACGTCCTCACTCCGGATGGGCTCACCGGCTCTCGCGTCGAAGTTCAGGTACGTCGCGGTGATCTCGAATCCAACCGCTTCAGTGCTGATCTCCAAGCTCAGGCGCCCGCCCTCTTCCTTTTTGATGCAGACAATCGCGCCTATCCAGCCGCCGTCCACGCTGATGGCGTCCTTGCCGCTCGCCCGGGCCTCTATCCGGGCCTGACTACTCGTGCCGCCAAATCCGGCGATATAGTGCTGCTCTACCTCACCGGCCTCGGCGAAACCACTCCCGCCACTCCAGCAAGCCGCATCGTCTCCACGCCTGCCCCAACCCTTCAGAAGCCAGTCGTCGAAATCGGCACAGCGAATGCAGACGTCCTTTTCTCCGGCAAAGTCTCGAGCGGCCTCTACCAAATCAACGTCCGCATCCCGCGCCTCCCCACCGGTGACCACCCCATCCGCGTCTGGCTCAATGGTCAACCCACTAGCCAGACTGTTTTTGTCACGATCGACTAAACTCAAAACAGGTTTCGCTTCGAGGCCAGCAAGAAACCCATCTTTAACGCTCAATCGGAATCTAAGTACGTAGTGCCCATCCTCAATATCGATAACGTCACCAAGCACTACCAGGCGCAGGGTCAGCAAGTCACCGCCCTCGCTGGTGTCTCCCTGCAACTCAACCCCGGTCAATTCATAGCTCTTGTGGGCCGCAGCGGTTGTGGCAAATCCACTCTGCTCAACCTGGCAGGCGCAATGGACTTCCCCTCCACCGGCCAGGTCTCGATCGACAACGAGATCACCAGCAACCTCGACGACACCCAGCTCACTGCCTTACGCCGAAACAAAGTCGGCTTCATCTTTCAAAACTTCCAGCTCCTCCCAACACTCTCGGTGGCCGAAAACGTAGAGCTTCCCCTTCTGCTGGCCGGCAGTCCCAACCCAAGGCAGCGCGCGGTAGAAACCCTAACCTGGGTAGAGCTGGGAGAATATGCAAGCCGCATGCCCCACCAGCTTTCCGGTGGCCAAATGCAACGTGTCGCCATCGCCCGCGCCCTCGTTCACAAACCCAAACTCCTCCTCGCCGACGAGCCCATCGGCAACCTCGACACCACCACCGGCAACCTCATCCTCGACCTCCTGCGCCGAGCCACTACCGACTTTAAGACCGCCATCCTGATGGCTACACATTCTGCCGATTCCACCCGCGTTACAGACCACACCATCGAGATGCGCGACGGCCTCATCGTATGATCCTGCTGCTCCGCCGCCTGATCCTGCGCCCGCTTTGGGCTGATCGTGGCCGCACCATCACAACGCTGCTTTCGATCGCCCTCGGCGTCGCTGTTATCTTCGCGATGGACCTCGCCGGAGAAGCCGCCGCCGGCAGCTTCAAGTCTTCGATGGAAACTGTGAGCGGCCAGGACGATATCGAAATCTTCGCCACCGGCGGCCTCCCGGCAACACTCCTCGCCAAGCTCAGCCTCCTCCCATACCCGATTCGCTATTCTCCACGCATTGAAGATTTTGCCGTCGTCAACAGCAGACGCGCCGTCACTCTCGTGGGCGTCGACGTCTTCGCCAACGCCCTCCTGATCGAAGGCCAAACCGAAGCCGAGCCCACGCAATCCGGCGAGCACGGCATCTTCACCACCACTAGTCTGGGTAAGAAAGGCGACACCCTCCGCCTACAGATCAACGACCAGCCTCTGAGCTATAAGATCCTCGGCACCATCGACGCTACGCAAGTCAATGGCGAACTCATCCTGATGGATCTCGAAGACGCAGAAGCTGTCACCAACCGCCGCAACCGGCTGGACCGCATCCTCGTTTCCCTCCCTGAAAACGAAAAAGAAAACGTAGACCAGTGGGTCGAAAAACTCCAGCCCCATCTCCCCGCCGGCGCTACCATTCGCCCCATCGGCGCCCGCAAAGAAGAGAACCGCAAGATGCTTGCGGCCTTCCGCTGGAATCTGCGCGTGCTCAGCTACATTGCCCTCATGGTTGGCGCATTTCTCATCTACAACACCATCAGCGTCTCGGTAGTGCGTCGCCGCGCAGAGATCGGTATCGTCAGAGCCGTCGGCGGTACCAGGCGTCTGATGACGCTAGCATTTCTCACTGAGGCCGCCGTCTTCGGCCTCGCCGGAGGCGCGCTCGGCCTCCTTATGGGCCGCCTGCTGGCTGAAGGCGCAGTCAAGCTGGTTGGCCTCACGGTACAAGCCCTCTACGTTTCCTCGACCGCCGCACCTGTAGAATTCAACCTCGGCGCCGCCGCCATCAGCCTCGGCTCCGGCCTCGCTGTAAGCCTGGCAGCAGCTCTGGCCCCAGCCATCGAAGCTGGGCAGATCCCACCCACCGAAGCCATGGCCCGGGGCCGCATCGACACCAACCTGCAGGAAGCCTCCAGCCGCAACCTCCTCTATGCAGCCGCCTTAGTTCTAATCGCTGTAGCCCTCTGCCAGCTTCCGCCCTTCTTCAATAAACCCCTGGGCGGCTATCTGGCCACCCTCGCCCTGGTAGCTGCTGCCTCGCTCTGTGCCCCCAGCCTTATCCAGTTCGGGGCCCATCACATCGCTGGCCTCGGTGGAGTGCAATCCCTGCTGGCTGGCCGCAGCCTTGCCGGAGCTCTGCGCCGCAGCAGCGTGCTTGTTGCCGCCCTTGCCTCAGCGATTGCGATGATGACCAGCGTCGGCATCATGGTCGGCAGCTTCCGAGAAACCATGCTCACCTGGATCGATACACAAATCCGGGCTGACTTCTACCTCCGCCCCGCCGGCATGGCCGCGGTAGACCGCCACCCCACCATCGCCGAAGAAGTAGCCAAACGCATCGAAGCCCTCCCCGGTGTGCTCGCTGTCGACCGTTATAGAGCCTATTCCATTCGTTACAACGGCCTCCCCGTTACGCTGGCCGCTGGCGACGTTCAAGCCCAGATGCGTTATGGCCGCACCGCTCTCCGCTCTGGCAACCAGCAAGACGCTATTGACGGAATGCTCAAGGGAGAAGCCGTCATCGTCAGTGAGCCCTTCTCTGAAAAGCACCATGTAAAGGTAGGCGACAAACTCACTATTCCTCTGGGCACTGAGCGCCCCACCTTCCGCATCGCCGGCATCTTCCGCGATTACTCCAGCGAAAACGGCTACATCATCCTCGATCACTCTATCGTTAAGAAATTCCTCCCATCCGACGAAGCTTCCAACCTGGCCATCTATACAACGCCAGAAGCAGACCGCATCAAACTCCGCCAGCAAATCGAGGCCGCTTACAAGCCACGCCGCATCGTCGTCTTTGAAAACCGCGCACTTCGCAACGAAGCCGTCCGCATCTTCGACCAAACCTTCGCCGTCACCTACGCACTCGAAGCCGTAGCCATCTTTGTCGCGGTGATGGGTGTAGCCGGCGCAATGCTCGCCCTCATCATCGACCGTCGCCGCGAGATCGGCCTCCTGCGCTTTCTCGGCGCTGCGGCAAGTCAGGTGCGAGGCATCATCCTCTTTGAAGCCGCTTTCATCGGCCTCTTCTCACAGATCCTCGGTGTTATCTCGGGCTCACTCGTCAGCCTTGTCCTCATCTTCGTAATCAACAAACAAAGCTTCGGCTGGACGATCGAATTCCACACCCCGGTTCTGGCCCTGCTCTCTGCTCTCGCCTTCACTTATGTAGCAACGGTAATCGCTGGCCTCTACCCCGCCAGAATCGCTACCAAACTCAACCCGATCGAGGTCATGCACGA